>NZ_GL732466.1:439759-448092 GCF_000187645.1 Streptococcus sp. C300 | reverse complement strand
TCCATGCTCTGGAACAGGTCATTCATTTTGATCTGCCCTATCAGATGGATGAGGAAAAACTCCGTTTTGCTCTGGATACTCAGTCACCAGAAGATATCGATGTGATTTCGATTGAGATTGTGGCGGATGATTTTCATTGCCGTTATGCAAAACATAGCAAGACCTATGAGTTTATAGTAGATAGGGGGCGTCCTAAAAATCCCATGCGCCGTCACTATGCTACTCACTTTCCCTATCCCCTCGATGTGGAGCGGATGCAGGAGGCTGTCAAGAAATTAGAAGGAACCCACGATTTTACCGGTTTTACAGCATCTGGAACCAGTGTAGAGGACAAGGTTCGGACCATTACAGAAGCCAGTCTTAGTGTTGATGAGACAGGGCAGTTTTTGACTTTTACCTTTTCAGGAAATGGATTCTTATATAAACAGATTCGTAATATGGTGGGGACACTGCTCAAAATCGGAAATAATCGAATGCCAGTTGAGCAGATTGACTTGATTTTGGAGAAGAAGGACAGGCAGCTAGCAGGTCCAACGGCTGCACCGAATGGCTTGTATTTAAAGGAGATTCGTTATGAAGAATAATCGTATTTTAGCCCTTTCTGGGAATGATATTTTTAGTGGTGGTGGTTTATCAGCTGATCTTGCCACCTATACCTTAAACGGCTTGCATGGCTTTGTAGCAGTGACTTGTTTGACAGCCTTGACAGAGAAGGGGTTTGAAGTCTTCCCTACAGATGATACTATTTTTCAACATGAGTTGAATAGCTTACGTGATGTCGAGTTTGCAGGGATTAAGATTGGCCTTCTTCCTACTGTCAGTGTGGCTGAGAAGGCCTTGGACTTTATCAAGCAACGTCCAGGAGTGCCTGTGGTATTGGACCCCGTTTTGGTCTGCAAGGAAACGCACGACGTGGCTGTTAGTGAGCTCTGCCAAGAGTTGATTCGTTTTTTCCCTCATGTCAGTGTGATTACGCCAAATCTTCCTGAAGCAGAATTGTTAGCGGGTCAAGAGATCAAAACATTGGAAGATATGAAAACTGCAGCGCAGAAATTGCATGATTTAGGAGCGCCAGCAGTTATTATCAAGGGAGGCAATCGCCTCAGTCAGGACAAGGCAGTGGATGTCTTTTATGATGGACAAACTTTCACTGTTCTAGAAAACCCAGTCATTCAAGGCCAAAATGCGGGTGCAGGATGTACCTTTGCCTCAAGCATCGCCAGTCACTTGGTTAAAGGGGATGAACTTTTACCAGCAGTAGAGAGCTCGAAAGCTTTCGTTTACCGTGCTATTGCACAAGCAGATCAATATGGAGTAAGACAATATGAAGCAAACCAAAACAACTAAAATCGCCCTTGTATCCCTCTTAACCGCCCTTTCTGTGGTTCTAGGTTATTACTTGAAAATTGGAACGCCAACAGGAATATTGACTCTCTTGGATGCAGGTATTTTCTTTACTGCCTTTTACTTTGGCAGTAAAGAAGGGGCCGTCGTTGGAGGACTAGCAGCTTTTCTGCTTGACCTTTTATCAGGCTTTCCACAGTGGATGTTCTTTAGCTTGGTAAACCATGGCTTGCAAGGATTTTTTGCAGGTTTTAAAGGGAAATGGCAATGGCTAGGCCTTGTCTTGGCTACTATCGTCATGGTAAGTGGCTACGCTCTGGGCTCAACTCTAATGAATGGCTGGTCAGCAGCCTTGCCAGAAATCCTTCCAAACTTCCTACAAAATACCTTGGGAATGGTTGTGGGATTTGTAGTCTTTCAGAGTGTTAAGAAGATAAAATAAAAAAGTCAGCTTCAATAGCTGACTTTTTGCTTGTCTATATTTAATCAAAATAAAGCAAATCTTTTCTGGTGCTTGTAAAGAGGTCAAAGCCATCCTTGGTAACAACACCGCAGTCTTCGATACGAACACCGACTTTACCAGGGATATAGATACCAGGTTCAACAGAGAAACACATGCCTTCTTCGATGACCATGTCGTTTCCCTCCATGATAGAAGGGAATTCGTGGACATCCATACCGATACCGTGACCGAGACGGTGGTTGAAGTACTCACCATAACCAGCTTTTTCAATGACTTCACGTGCAGCGCGGTCAACTTCATGTGCAGTCACACCTGGCTTGATGAAGTCAAGGGCAGCTTGTTGGGCTTCAAGGGTCAAGTTATAGATATCTTTCTTGAATTGGTCAGGTTTACCGACAGCGACTGTACGAGTCATATCTGAGGCGTAACCATTGACCATAACACCCAGGTCAAAGAGGAGAAGGGCGTCTTTTTCGACCTTGTTTGCACCAGGAATTCCGTGTGGATTTGCAGCATTGTCACCAGTCAAAACCATGGTATCAAAACTCATTTCATAGCCTTCACGTTTTAAGGCGAAGTCGATTTGGGCGATGATATCTGTCTCTGTTTTATCAAGAGAGATACTGTCAAAACCAACTTTTACAGCTTTATCGGCATAGAGACCTGCAACCATCATTTTTTGTACTTCATCAGCTGATTTGATGAGGCGCATGCGTTGGATGCGAGGAGTGAGGTTTTCAAACTCAGCAGTTTCAAAGACAGTTTTCAAACCATGGTATTTGGTCAAGATGAGATTATCAAACTCAACAGCGACACGTTTGAAATCGTGCTGTGGCAAGGCATTTTTGATTTTTTGCCATGGATTTTCAGAATCCACATAGCCTACAACTGGGAAAGAGACAGTGCTGCTTGCACGCTCAATCTCAAGGGCTGGGACAAAGAGGAGAGGTTCCTGATCCGCTAGAATAAAGAGGAACATTTGGCGTTCATGAGGGTCACTGTAAAAACCAGTGAGGTAATTGATAGTGACGGGGTCAGATACGACAGCGACATCTAGTTTTTCTGATTCAAGATATGTTACGATTTGTTGTAATTTAGACATATGCTACCTTCTTTCTACCCCTCTATTTTGGCAAAAAAAGAGAGAAAATGCAAGAGAGAAGGGTAAAAGAACAGGCAAAAAGAACTCCTACAAGATAGTGGAGTTCTTTTATCTATTTTTCCTTAGTTTAAGAAAAGTCTGCCTTGCTTTTCACGTCGCTGTATTCTTCAGCGATTTCTTGACTGAGAATGTCTTCATAGGCAGGGAGTTGGATATCCTGACCGTATTTTTTCCGGAGGGCAGTAGTGACTAGGCGATAAGCTAGATTGGCATTACGAGAGAGGATAGGTCCGTGGAAGTAGGAACCAAAGACATTCTTATAATGAACCCCTTCGCCGACCTTTTCTTCATTGTTTCCATTTCCATAGACAACCTGACCCAGAGGTTTTTGGTCATCAGAAAGGAAGGTACGACCTTGGTGATTTTCAAATCCATAGTAGGTTTCATCGAAATCTTCATTGTAAATCTTGATGTCACCGATAAAGCGATTATTGGTCTGGTTGAGGGTGTAGTGGCCCATGACACCGAGCCCTTCGATACGTTTGCCTGAAGCCTCAACATAATATTGGCCCAATAGTTGGAAACCACCGCAGATGGCTAGAACTACGCCGTCGTTTTGGATGTAGTTGTCAATGCTCTCTTTTTTAGCAGGAAGGTCTCCAGCGATAATACTTTGTTCAAAGTCTTGACCACCACCGAAAAAGGCAATATCATAGTGATTTTCATCAAAGTCATCATGGAGAGAAACGATGTCAACTGTCACATGGGCTCCCAGTTTTTCAGCCACATACTTGAGCATGAGGATGTTTCCATTGTCCCCGTAGGTATTCATGAGGTTTCCATAGAGGTGGGCAATATTGAGCTGATAAGGGTAATTGCTAGCTTTTGAGGAAAGTGAAGTATAAACCATCAGTTCATCTCCTTTCTAACAATCTGACGACTTGCCAGTAGTTCGCGGAATTCAAGCATAGCAGTATAGGTAGCCAGGATATAGGCATGTTTGCAGTCTTGGTTCTCAATGGTCTTGAGAACCTGTTCCAGATTGCTTGTTTCAGTGATTTTCTCAGCTGGGTATCCTGTCACCCGTAGACGACGTGCGATTTCAGAATGACGAACACCACCAGCGTTGATTTCAGGAATGTCCATGTCAGTGACTTGTTCAAAGTCAGCATCCCAAATCCAGCTAGTATCAATCCCATCAGCATAGTTGGCATTAAGGAGAACAGATAAACTAAATGGATAAGGAGCTAGTTTGATCATCTCGATAGCTTGGGTAGCGCCAACAGGATTTTTAATCAAGACGAGGGTACATTCTTTATCACCGATATGGAAGGTCTCCTGGCGCCCGAATACAGCGCGGCTCTTGTCAAATCCTTGCTTGATCCGTTGCGAATCTGCGCCAAGGAAACGGGCGATGGCAACTGCAGCTAGCGCATTGTAGATGTTGTAAAGTCCACCGATTTGGATACCGTATTCTTGTCCGTCAATGACAAAACGAGAGCGATTGTTGGTTAATTCAACCAGTTCTGTCAAACGATAGTCTAGATCAGGTCGTTTGCAGCCACAATTTTCACAGATATAGGCACCCAAGTTGGCATAGGTATTGTGCTCATATTTGAGAATGCCTTGACAGTCAGGACAGAGGATTCCTTCGGTATTGTAGTGAGCTAGTTTGGCTGGTCCTTTTTCCAAGTCAAAACCAAAATACTCTACAGGATTTGGAATAGCTGGCTTGTAGAAAAGTGGACTGTCACCATTGAGGAGAACAGTAGCCGTAGGCACCTTACGAATGGCATCCAAAATCATGTTATAAGTTGTGTAAATTTCACCGTAGCGGTCCATCTGATCACGGAAAATATTAGTAATCACAAAAAGGCTTGGATGGATGTAGTCACAGATACGAGATAGACTGGCCTCGTCAATTTCTAGAACGGCAATGTTTTTCCCAGTTTTAGAGGATTTGGCCGTCAAGAAGGTTGTCGTTATCCCTGTGATCATATTGGCGCCACTAGGATTGGTCAGAACCTGACCATAAACTTCTTTTAAAATGCCGACAGTGAGAGCAGTTGTCAGGGTTTTCCCGTTGGTTCCAGTGACCACGACAATCTCGTAGTTCTTAGCTAGATTTTGTAAAATATCTTTATCAAATTGAAGGGCGAGTTTTCCTGGGAGCGTACTTCCGCGGCCAAGACGGCTTAAAACGAAGTGGGAAGAACGCCCAGTAAGAAGGCCCAAAGTAGTTTTTAATTTCATGTTTCTATTATATCATAAAAGAGGGAAAAGACAGATTTGAGATTTCGCAGAAACAAAAACAGCCCAAAGAGGGCTGTTGGCTAACAAATCAGTCTCAACTTAAATCGCAAACAAGTCATTCAAGTTCTCAGCCAAAGTTGGGTGAGTGAAGATTTGTTTTGTGAAGTAAGTATAAGGGATTTTGTTGTCCATCGCAACAGTGATGATATTGATGATTTCTTGAGAGCCTTCTGAGAAGATGCTTGCACCAAGAATTTCTTTTGTTTCAGTATTGACAACAGCTTTGAAGGCACCGCGAAGATCTCCATTTACGTGACCACGAGGCATGGCAGCAACAGGGATTTCCTTCACTGCATATGGAAGTTTCAAATCTGCTGCTTGGCTTTCAGTCAAGCCAACTTGTGAAAGTGCAGGTGTGATGAACATGGTGTTTGGAACATTGAGACGGTCTTCAAGAGTGTAGCTACCATCTCCAGCAAGGTAGCTATAGACAACACGGAAGTCATCAAGTGAGATGTAGGTAAATTGAGGTCCACCGTTGACGTCTCCAACTGCGAAGACACCAGGAACGTTTGTTTGACAATGTTTGTCTACTTTAATAGCACCACGTTCAGTTAGTTCAATATCTGTATTTTCAAGTTGAAGTGGTTCTACGTTTGGTTTACGTCCAGTTGCGTAGAGAAGGGCATCGAAACGGTAAGTTTCGTTTTCAGTTACGACAAGGACTTGGTCACCGTCGTTTTTGATTTCAGTAGTACGGATGTTTTGAAGCAATTCAATACCGTCTTCTTCCATGTATTGTTTAGCAAGAGCTGCGATGGAAGGTTCTGCACGAGGTAGGAAAGCATCCAAGGCATCTAGGACTGTAACTTTGCTTCCAAGTTTGTTGTAAAGACCTGCAAATTCAAGACCGATATTTCCGCCACCAAGGACACCAAGTTTTTCTGGCAATTTGTCCAAGTTTTGGATACCTGTCGAGTCAAAGACATTCTTACTTGTAGCAAGTCCAGGGATTGGCAAGACGTTTGAAACGGCACCGGTATTGATAACGATAATTTCAGCAGTCAGTTCTTGTTTTTCATCACCTGCTTGGATTTCGATGACTTTATTTGAAAGGAAGTGAGCTTCCGCATCAAAGATATCCACACCTGTACCAGCAACAGTAGCATAGTTTTTACCATTGAGGCGACTAGTGATAGTATTTTTGGTAGCAATGACATCTTCAAAAGACAAATCTTTCTCAGCAGCAACTAGCAAGGTTTTAGTTGGGATACATCCGATGTTGATACAAGTTCCACCGTACATAGCTTTGCTACGTTCAACGAGGGCAACTTTTTTGCCAGCTGAAGCTAATTTACCAGCTAGTGTTTTCCCGGCTTTACCAAATCCAATAACGATTAAATCATATGTTAACATTTATAGTCCTCCTATTCGATTTTCATTCTAGCATAAGAAAACACTTTTTGCACAAATCTGCTACGGGAAATGGAGTGAGTTTGAAATGCTCCCTTCAAATCCTTTGAAAAACCAGTTTCGGGCTACTTTACTGCTAGAAAATCGTTTACATGATTTTCCTTAAGGATTCTACTATCTTTTGCCTCTCTCTTGTGTTATACTAGATAGGTTGCAAAGAAACCAGTACTTTTCTTTCGTGGAAAAGAAGCAACATGGTATCTCTTTTTTGTAGAAGATACGTCATGAAAAGAAAAGTATAAACTAAAGCCCTATAGGGTGGCTTCGCACCACCTTTAGAAAGAAGAATAACGTGAAATTTAATGAATTTAACTTGTCTGCTGAATTGCTAGCAGAGATTGAAAAAGCTGGATTTGTAGAAGCCAGTCCTATCCAAGAACAGACCATTCCCTTGGCTCTCGAAGGAAAAGACGTTATCGGTCAAGCTCAGACAGGTACAGGAAAAACTGCAGCCTTTGGCTTGCCAACCCTTGAAAAAATCCGTACAGAAGAAGCGACCATCCAAGCCTTGGTTATCGCTCCAACTCGTGAACTCGCTGTCCAAAGCCAAGAAGAACTCTTCCGCTTTGGCCGTAGCAAAGGAGTGAAAGTTCGCTCAGTTTACGGTGGTTCCAGCATTGAAAAACAAATCAAGGCCCTTAAATCTGGTGCTCACATCGTGGTAGGAACACCAGGCCGTCTCTTGGACTTGATTAAACGCAAGGCCTTGAAATTACAAGATATTGAAACTCTGATCCTTGACGAAGCGGACGAAATGCTCAACATGGGCTTCCTTGAAGACATTGAAGCCATCATTTCCCGTGTCCCTGAAAATCGTCAAACCTTGCTCTTTTCAGCAACCATGCCAGATGCTATCAAACGTATCGGTGTTCAGTTTATGAAGGACCCTGAGCATGTCAAGATTGCTGCCAAGGAATTGACAACAGAATTGGTGGATCAGTACTATATCCGTGTCAAGGAACAAGAGAAATTTGATACTATGACACGTCTCATGGATGTGGAACAACCAGAACTTGCTATTGTATTTGGTCGTACCAAACGCCGTGTAGATGAATTGACTCGTGGACTTAAAATTCGTGGCTTTCGTGCAGAAGGAATTCATGGTGACTTAGACCAAAATAAACGTCTTCGTGTCCTTCGTGATTTTAAAAATGGGAATCTTGATGTTTTGGTTGCGACAGACGTGGCAGCACGTGGTTTGGATATCTCAGGTGTGACCCATGTCTACAACTACGATATTCCACAAGATCCTGAAAGTTATGTTCACCGTATCGGTCGTACAGGTCGTGCTGGTAAGTCAGGTCAATCTATTACTTTCGTAGCACCAAATGAAATGGGCTACCTTCAAATCATCGAAAACTTGACTAAGAAACGCATGAAAGGCTTGAAACCAGCGACAGCTGAAGAAGCCTTCCAAGCTAAGAAACAAGTAGCACTCAAGAAAATCGAACGAGACTTCGCAGACGAATCCATTCGTGGGAACTTTGAGAAATTTGCTAAAGATGCTCGTAAGTTAGCAGCAGAATTTAGTCCAGAAGAATTGGCTATGTATATCTTGAGTCTGACAGGCCAGATCATCATAAAGATAAAGAACCGCTCGAAACGATTGCCCTTATCTAGCCAACCGATATACTTGTCATAGGTGCGCTTGCTGACGACGGACTGGACGAAAGGCAGCTCCATAGAGACGGACGAGGT
>NZ_GL732466.1:402255-439739 GCF_000187645.1 Streptococcus sp. C300 | reverse complement strand
TTGACTCGTGGACTTAAAATTCGTGGCTTTCGTGCAGAAGGAATTCATGGTGACTTAGACCAAAATAAACGTCTTCGTGTCCTTCGTGATTTTAAAAATGGGAATCTTGATGTTTTGGTTGCGACAGACGTGGCAGCACGTGGTTTGGATATCTCAGGTGTGACCCATGTCTACAACTACGATATTCCACAAGATCCTGAAAGTTATGTTCACCGTATCGGTCGTACAGGTCGTGCTGGTAAGTCAGGTCAATCTATTACTTTCGTAGCACCAAATGAAATGGGCTACCTTCAAATCATCGAAAACTTGACTAAGAAACGCATGAAAGGCTTGAAACCAGCGACAGCTGAAGAAGCCTTCCAAGCTAAGAAACAAGTAGCACTCAAGAAAATCGAACGAGACTTCGCAGACGAATCCATTCGTGGGAACTTTGAGAAATTTGCTAAAGATGCTCGTAAGTTAGCAGCAGAATTTAGTCCAGAAGAATTGGCTATGTATATCTTGAGTCTGACAGTCCAAGATCCAGACAGCCTTCCTGAAGTGGAGATTGCGCGTGAAAAACCACTGCCATTTAAACCATCAGGTAATGGCTTTGGCGGCAAAGGTAAGGGAGGTCGTGGAGGCCGTCGTGGGGACGACCGTCGAGATCGTGATCGCCGTGGAAATGGTCGCCGTGATGATTTCAAGAAAGGCCGTCGTGGGAACGATCGTTTTGATAAAGACAGACGTTACCGTAATAAAGACAATAAAAAACCTCGCAACACTTCAAACGAAAAGAAAACAGGCTTTGTTATTCGTAACAAAGGAGACAAATAGAAAAAAGCGATTCACACTGTGAATCGCTTTTATATATAAGGAGACCGATAGTAAAAGAAGATGGTGATAGTAAAGGATAGGTGAAACGGAAAGGGATTTATCATGTCATCTTCTTATAATGTTATAATATCAAAATTAAAATAGGATGTCAATAAAAAAATCGCTTTTTTTCTAAAATATTTTTGCTGTTCAAAATTGCAATTAAATAAGCAATTTTCAGATAATTATTGAAATAAAGACTTTTCTATGTTATAATGGAAACGATTATATGCGAGGTAAAAAATGGCACATTTATTAGAAAAAACAAGAAAAATCACGTCTATTCTAAAGCGCTCTGAGGAGCAACTCCAAGATGAACTTCCTTACAATGCGATCACACGCCAGTTAGCAGATATTATTGATTGTAACGCTTGTATTGTGAATAACAAGGGACGTCTCTTGGGCTACTTTATGCGTTATAAGACCAATAATGACCGTGTAGAACAATTCTTCCAAACCAAAACCTTCCCTGAGGTCTATGTACAAGGTGCAAACATGATCTATGATACGGAAGCCAACCTTCCTGTTGAACATGATTTGACCATTTTCCCTGTAGAGAGCCGTGCGGATTTTCCAGATGGTTTGACGACCATTGCTCCGATTCATGTGTCAGGGATTCGCCTAGGTTCGTTGATCATTTGGCGCAATGATAAGAAATTTGAAGATGAAGATTTGATCCTTGTCGAGATTGCGAGCACGGTGGTAGGGATTCAACTGTTGAACTTCCAACGTGAAGAGGATGAGAAAAATATTCGCCGTCGTACTGCTGTTACCATGGCGGTTAATACCCTTTCCTATTCAGAACTTCGTGCCGTATCAGCTATTTTAGCTGAATTGGATGGAAATGAAGGGCAGCTGACTGCATCAGTTATTGCAGATCGTATTGGCATTACGCGCTCAGTGATTGTCAATGCGCTTCGTAAATTGGAGTCGGCTGGAATTATTGAGAGCCGTTCACTCGGAATGAAGGGGACTTATCTCAAAGTTCTAATTGGTGATATTTTTGAGGAAGTGAAAAAGAGGGACTACTAATGGCAAAGGCTTTAATCTCGATTGACTATACAGAGGATTTCGTAGCAGACCATGGAAAGCTAACTGCTGGAGCACCTGCTCAAGCAATATCAAAAGCCATTGATCAGGCAACCAGATTAGCTTTTGATCGTGGAGACTATGTCTTTTTTACCATTGATGCTCATGAAGAGAAGGATACATTCCACCCAGAAAGCAAACTCTTTCCACCGCACAACATCATCGGAACTAGTGGGCGTAACCTTTACGGCCCCCTAGCTGATTTTTATGCTGAGCATGAGGCGGATAGTCGCGTCTTTTGGATGGACAAGCGTCACTATTCAGCTTTTTCAGGAACGGACTTGGATATCCGTTTGCGAGAACGTCGGGTTGATACTGTTATCTTAACAGGTGTTTTGACGGATATTTGTGTTCTTCATACGGCGATTGATGCCTATAATTTAGGTTATCAAATCGAGATTGTCAAGCCTGCAGTTGCCTCTATTTGGCCAGAAAATCATCAGTTTGCTCTTGGGCATTTTAAGAACACATTGGGAGCAAAATTACTGGATGAAAACCTTGCTGAAATTGAACAATAAGCCTGTTGGAAAAATGAAAAAAATCTGAAAAAAGTGTTGACAAAGATTTTGAAAGTTGATATACTAGTAAAGTAATCGACGCGGGGATGGCGGAATTGGCAGACGCGCAGGACTAAGGATCCTGTGACCGCTTTAGGTCGTGAGGGTTCAAGTCCCTCTCTCCGCATAGGGTAAGAGTTAGCTTTGGCTAGCTCTTTTTGTTTTTACAAAGAAGACTAGAGGTTACGTTTCCTATATCGAAAAATATTGGCATTAAGAACAATCATTGTATCAGAACATTTAAACTGAGTTTTCCAATTCATTCTATCAAGAATATCCTCAAAAACTAGTCAGAAAATGAAGAACTTAGGAAATGGAAAAATACTAATCAGAAAGACGTGATTATCATTTTTAAAATGAAGTAGATTTTTGATTGGTACTATTTCTCCTTATATAAGAAGGAAAGTTAGCGTTTGCTAGCTTTTTTGTTTTTTCAAAAAATAAATCAAAAAATTTTTCGATTTCATAAACATTTCATATTTGGATTTTATAATAGTCTTACAAATATGGAGGTGACAAATGAATCCAATCCAAAGAGCTTGGGCTTATGTCAGCAGAAAACGACTGAGAAGTTTTATTTTATTTCTGATTTTATTTGTCCTTTTAGCAGGAATTTCAGCCTGTTTGACTCTGATGAAGTCCAACAAAACAGTAGAAAGCAATCTTTACAAATCACTCAACACATCTTTTTCTATCAAAAAGATAGAAAATGGACAGACCTTCAAGTTGTCTGACCTAGCATCCGTGAGCAAGATTAAGGGACTGGAAAATGTCTCTCCTGAACTCGAAACGGTCGCAAAACTGAAAGACAAGGAAGCGGTGAGTGGTGAGCAGAGCGTAGAACGTGATGATTTGTCAGCATCAGACAAGAACTTGGTTAGCTTAACGGCTCTTGAGGATTCATCCAAGGATGTCACCTTTACCAGTTCGGCTTTCAATCTTAAAGAAGGGCGACACCTTCAAAAAGGGGATTCCAAGAAAATCCTGATCCACGAAGAGTTGGCTAAGAAGAACGGTCTTTTGCTTCATGACAAGATTCGCTTGGATGCTGGACAGTCAGAATCTGGAAAAGGACAGACAGTTGAGTTTGAAATTGTTGGGATCTTTTCTGGTAAAAAACAAGAGAAATTTACAGGCTTGTCTTCCGACTTCAGTGAAAACCAAGTCTTTACAGACTATGAAAGTAGCCAAACCCTTCTGGGAAATAGTGAAGCTCAAGTCAGTGCAGCGCGCTTCTATGTAGAAAATCCTAAGGAAATGGACGGACTCATGAAGCAGGTGGAAAGCTTGGCTTTGGAAAGTCAAGGTTACCAAGTTGAGAAGGAAAACAAGGCCTTTGAACAAATCAAAGACTCAGTTGCAACCTTCCAAACCTTCCTGACCATCTTCCTTTATGGGATGTTGATAGCTGGAGCTGGAGCCTTAATTTTGGTCTTGTCCCTCTGGTTGAGAGAAAGGGTCTACGAAGTGGGGATTCTTCTGGCACTTGGAAAAGGCAAGAGCTCGATCTTCCTCCAGTTCTGTTTAGAGGTAGTTTTGGTATCACTTGGAGCTTTGCTTCCAGCATTTGTTGCAGGAAATGCCGTTACATCCTATCTGCTCCAAACTGTCCTAGCCAGTGGAGATCAGGCAAGCTTACAGGACACGCTGGCCAAAGCAAGCGGTCTATTAACTAGTCTCCTATCCTTTGCAGAATCCTATGTCTTTCTGCTCTTGATTGGTTGCTTGTCTGTAGCCCTTTGTTTCCTATTCTTATTTAGAAAATCGCCTAAGGAAATTTTATCATCTATTAGTTAATACTCTTCGAAAATCAAATTTAATCCGTGTTAGCTTTATCTGCAACCTCAAAGCTGTGCTTTGAGCAACCTGCGGCTAGCTTCCTAGTTTAATCTTTGATTTTCATTGAGTATAAGAAGGAGAAATCATGACTTTATTACAATTGCAAGATGTTACCTACCGTTATAAGAACACTGCTGAAGCAGTTTTATATCAGATCAAGTATAATTTTGAACCTGGAAAATTTTATAGTATCATTGGTGAGTCAGGAGCAGGAAAATCCACTCTCTTGTCCCTACTGGCTGGTCTAGATAGCCCTGTTGAAGGTTCTATCCTTTTCCAAGGAGAGGACATTCGGAATAAGGGATATTCTTATCATCGCATGCACCATATTTCCCTGGTCTTTCAAAATTATAATTTGATTGATTACCTTTCTCCGCTGGAAAATATCCGCTTGGTCAACAAAAAGGCCAGCAAGGATACTCTTCTTGAACTTGGTCTGGATGAAAGCCAGATCAAGCGGAATGTTCTCCAGTTATCAGGTGGGCAACAACAACGTGTAGCCATCGCTCGCAGTTTGGTCTCAGAAGCTCCAGTTATTCTAGCTGATGAGCCAACAGGAAATCTGGACCCTAAAACTGCTGGAGATATTATCGAACTGCTCAAATCACTTGCCGAGAAAACAGGTAAATGTGTGATCGTCGTCACCCACAGTAAAGAAGTGGCACAAGCGTCAGATATTACACTTGAATTGAAGAATAAGAAACTGACTGAAACTCGCAATACTACAAAATAAGATGAGCTTGTTTTGATAGAATTATGAAATCAAATCTAGAAAGGGAACCTATGTTACACAACGCATTTGCCTATGTTACAAGGAAGTTTTTCAAATCGATTGTTATCTTCCTGATTATTCTCCTCATGGCGAGCTTGAGTTTGGTCGGTTTGTCGATCAAGGGAGCTACTGCCAAGGCTTCTCAGGAGACCTTTAAAAATATCACCAATAGCTTCTCCATGCAAATCAATCGTCGCGTCAATCAAGGAACGCCACGTGGTTCTGGGAATATCAAGGGTGAGGATATCAAAAAAATCACCGAAAATAAGGCCATCGAGTCTTATGTTAAACGCATCAACGCCATCGGAGATTTGACTGGATACGACCTCATCGAAACGCCAGAAACCAAGAAAAATCTCACTGCTGACCGAGCAAAACGGTTTGGAAGCAGTTTGATGATTACAGGTGTCAATGACTCCTCTAAAGAAGACAAGTTTGTCTCTGGCTCATATAAGCTGGTTGAAGGTGAGCACCTAACCAACGACGACAAAGACAAGATCCTCATGCACAAGGACTTGGCAGCTAAACACGGTTGGAAAGTCGGAGATAAGGTCAAACTAGACTCCAATATCTACGATGCAGACAATGAAAAAGGTGCCAAGGAAACAGTTGAAGTGACTATCAAGGGACTCTTTGATGGTCACAATAAGTCAGCAGTAACCTACTCACAAGAACTCTATGAAAATACAGCTATCACAGACATTCACACTGCTGCAAAACTTTATGGATACACAGAAGATACAGCTATTTATGGGGACGCAACCTTCTTTGTAACAGCGGACAAGAACTTGGATGATGTTATGAAAGAGTTGAATGGTATCAGTGGCATCAACTGGAAGAGCTACACACTTGTAAAGAGCTCCTCTAACTACCCAGCTCTTGAGCAATCCATCTCTGGGATGTACAAGATGGCCAACCTCCTCTTCTGGGGTAGCTTGAGCTTCTCAGTCCTTCTCCTTGCACTCTTGCTCAGCCTTTGGATCAACGCCCGTCGCAAGGAAGTGGGAATCCTCCTCTCTATCGGTCTCAAGCAGGCAAGTATCTTGGGGCAATTCATCACCGAATCTATCCTGATCGCCATCCCTGCTCTCGTTTCGGCTTACTTCCTAGCCAACTACACAGCCCGTGCCATCGGAAATACTGTTCTTGCCAATGTCACTTCAGGTGTTGCCAAGCAAGCTAGCAAGGCTGCTCAAGCCTCTAACCTTGGTGGTGGTGCAGAAGTAGACGGCTTTAGCAAGACCTTGTCGAGCTTAGACATTTCCATTCAGACATCAGACTTTATCATCGTCTTTGTCCTTGCCTTGGTTCTAGTGGTTCTCGTTATGGCGCTTGCTTCAAGCAATCTCCTCAGAAAACAACCAAAAGAGCTCTTGCTCGATAGCGAATAAAAAACTTGCTACCTATTCTCCCCTAAATGGGGTATAATATAGGTAGCATTTTTATCTGTTTTGTCTTGATAAGGCCTCTTCCTTTCAGGATGAAACTGAGATAATTTACAAGAAATTTAAAGGAATGTGAAACGTTTTTTTTATGAAAATTTTAATTGTAGAAGATGAAGAGATGATCCGTGAGGGAATCAGTGACTATTTGACGGATTGTGGTTATGAAACCATTGAGGCAGCAGATGGACAAGAAGCTCTGGAAAAATTTTCCAGCTATGAAGTTGCTCTAGTACTACTGGATATCCAGATGCCCAAGCTTAATGGCCTAGAAGTCCTAGCAGAGATTCGTAAGACCAGTCAGGTTCCTGTCTTGATGCTGACAGCCTTTCAGGATGAGGAATATAAGATGAGCGCCTTTGCCTCTCTGGCGGATGGCTATCTGGAAAAACCCTTCTCCCTCTCCCTCTTAAAAGTGAGGGTAGACGCGATTTTCAAGCGCTACTACGATACGGGACGAGTCTTCTCCTATAAGGATACAAAGGTGGACTTTGAGAGCTACAGTGCAAGCCTCGCAGGTCAAGAAGTGGCTATCAATGCTAAAGAGTTGGAAATTCTGGACTATCTGGTGAAAAATGAAGGACGGGCCTTGACCCGTTCTCAGATAATCGATGCTGTCTGGAAGGCGACAGATGAGGTTCCCTTTGATCGTGTCATTGATGTCTATATCAAGGAACTGCGGAAAAAGCTAGACTTGGATTGCATCCTCACTGTGCGCAATGTTGGTTATAAATTGGAGCGAAAATGAAACGAACAGGTTTATTTACAAAGATTTTTATCTATACCTTCTCAATTTTTAGCCTTCTGGTTATTTGTCTTCATTTAGCCATTTATTTTCTCTTTCCCTCTACTTATCTAAGCCACCGTCAGGAAACCATTGGTCAGAAAGCGACAGCCATTGCCCAATCCCTAGACGGAAAAGATAGGCAAAGCATCGAGCAAGTGTTGGACTTGTATTCCCAGAGCAGTGATATCAAAGGGGCTGTCAAGGGAGAGATGACCGAAGACAAGTTAGAAGTCAAGGACAACCTTCCTCTGGACACGGATCGCCAGACCACTTCTCTCTTTATCGAGGAGCGTGAGGTGAAAACGCAAGATGGTAGCACCATGACTCTCCAGTTTCTAGCTTCCATGGACTTGCAAAAGGAAGCAGAGCAGATCAGTCTCCAGTTTCTTCCCTATACTTTGTTGGCATCCTTTCTGATTTCCCTCTTGGTGGCCTACATCTATGCTCGGACCATTGTTGCACCGATTTTGGAAATCAAGCGGGTGACCCGTCGGATGATGGATTTGGATGCCCAAGTGCGATTGCGCGTGGATTCTAAGGATGAGATTGGTGATCTCAAGGAACAAATCAATAGCCTTTACCAGCATCTCTTGACTGTCATTGCGGACTTGCATGACAAGAATGAAGCTATTCTTCAGCTGGAGAAGATGAAGGTTGAGTTCCTACGAGGGGCTTCTCATGAATTGAAAACACCTCTGGCTAGTTTGAAAATCCTAATCGAAAATATGAAAGAAAATGTCGGCCGTTATAAGGATAGAGATCACTATCTTGGAGTTGCCTTGGGAATTGTGGATGACCTCAGTCACCACGTTCTCCAGATACTTTCTCTTTCTTCTGTTCAGGAATTGCGAGAGGAGAAGGAGAACATTGACCTAGTCCAGATGACGCAAAGTTTGGTCAAGGATTATGCTTTGCTCGCCAAGGAGCGAGAACTTCAGGTAGACATTAGCCTAACCCATCAGCAGGCTTACATAAACCCATCTGTCATGAAACTGATATTATCGAATCTCATCAGCAATGCTATCAAGCACTCCACTCCAGGTGGTTTGGTTCATATCGGCGAGAGAGAAGGAGAACTCTTTATCGAGAATAGCTGTAGTCCTGAAGAACAAGAAAAACTGGCCCAGTCTTTTTCTGAAAATGCTAGTCGTAAGGCCAAGGGTTCGGGGATGGGACTCTTTGTGGTCAAAAGTTTATTAGAACACGAGAAATTACCTTATCATTTTGAGATGCAGGATGCTCGATTGACCTTCTTCATACGTTATCCCAAAGTCACTCAGGACTAAGGAGAAGAAAGGGGTTACATTGATTGGATTGTAAGAAATTCAATCTAAAGTATGGGAAAAACTAGCTTTTTTTATCAAAAAGTGATAAAATGAACAATGTAAATGGGATGTCCCAAAAAATATATAGGAGGCCTGACAAATGGCAATCGTTTCAGCAGAAAAATTTGTCCAAGCAGCTCGTGACAACGGTTATGCAGTTGGTGGATTTAACACAAACAACCTTGAGTGGACTCAAGCTATCTTGCGTGCAGCAGAAGCTAAAAAAGCTCCAGTTTTGATCCAAACTTCAATGGGTGCTGCTAAATACATGGGTGGTTACAAAGTTGCTCGCAACTTGATCGCTAACCTTGTTGAGTCAATGGGTATCACTGTACCAGTAGCTATCCATCTTGACCACGGTCACTACGAAGATGCACTTGAGTGTATCGAAGTTGGTTACACTTCAATCATGTTTGACGGTTCACACCTTCCAGTTGAAGAAAACCTTAAATTGGCTAAAGAAGTTGTTGAAAAAGCACACGCTAAAGGTATCTCAGTAGAAGCTGAAGTTGGTACTATCGGTGGTGAAGAAGACGGAATCATCGGTAAAGGTGAGTTGGCTCCAATCGAAGACGCTAAAGCAATGGTTGCAACTGGTATCGACTTCTTGGCAGCTGGTATCGGTAACATCCACGGTCCTTACCCAGCAAACTGGGAAGGTCTTGACCTTGACCACTTGCAAAAATTGACAGAAGCTCTTCCAGGCTTCCCAATCGTATTGCACGGTGGATCAGGTATTCCTGATGAGCAAATACAAGCAGCTATCAAACTTGGTGTTGCGAAAGTTAACGTTAACACTGAATGCCAAATCGCATTCGCTAACGCAACTCGTAAATTTGCTCGTGACTACGAAGCAAACGAAGCTGAATACGACAAGAAGAAACTCTTCGACCCACGTAAATTCTTGGCTGACGGTGTAAAAGCTATCCAAGAATCAGTTGAAGAACGTATCGACGTATTCGGTTCAGAAGGTAAAGCTTAATCTAGTTTTGACCAATAAAATGAGACTTGTCCAATGGGCAGGTCTTTTTTAATTTATTATTTTATAAAGCATTGACTACTAGAATGGGATGATTTTACAGTTTTGAAGTAGTAGCAAGAAAAAAATGCTAGATAAAAAAGTCTAGCATTTTATTATTCTAAGGTTTCTAAGATAAGGTTGATGGCATTGAGTAGTTTTTTTCGTTTTGAAACAGGAAGCTCAGAAATCTGTTCGAATATTTTTGTCGTTTCAAAATCAGAGTCATGGTTTTGAAAGTTAAAAAATTCAGCTTCTGTTACTTCTAAAGCAATAATAATTTTCTCTAATGTCTCTAGCTTTATGTTTAAATTTTTATTCTCTATATTGTAGATATAATTAATACCTAGATTTGCTTTCTCACTCAACTCCCACTGTGTCATTTTCTTTTGCTTTCTCAAGTAGCGTATTCGGAGAGAGATATGCTTTTGTAAATTGTATTTGTCCATATGAACCCCTATCTTATCTATTCTAACTCTTAAATCATTACTAGGAATCCTACTTATATAGTTAAAAATATACCAAAACATCTTTACAAAGTGGTTATTTTGTATTAAACTAATGATAGAAGAACTTATAAGGAGTTAGAAATGGATAAAAGAACAAAATGGAGCCTAGCGGTAGCTACTCTTGTTACCACCACGTTGACAAATATTGAGGTCGCTAATGCAAACGAATTAGCTAAGCAAGAAGTTTCTTCTCAAGTGATAAGCGAGACAAAGAAAACTATAGAAGTAACAAAAGCACAAGTTGAAAGTGCAAAAGCACATGTAGATACTGCAACAGAAAAAGTAAATACTGCAACTACGGCTAACAACACTGCAAATGAAGCTGTACAACAAACTTCTCAACAAGTAACTAACGCAACTAAAGCCGTTGCAGAAGCGGAAGCGAATCAAAATGCCTCTGCTGAAGCAATTAAAGGTGCAGAACAAGCAGTTACAAATGCACAACAACAAGTAGATGAAGCTACAGCACAGCATTCTGTATCAAAAGATCAAGTAACTACTGCAAAACAAGACGCGGAAACAAAAGCAGCTGATGTTAAGAATGTGGAAAAAGATGTTCATGAACAAGAAGCTACAGTAGCTACATCTCAAAAGAAAGTAGAACAAGCTGAACAAAACCTTAGTGGTGCAAATGAAACATCCGCAAAAGAAGCAGTTCAAAAAGCTAATGACGCTGCTGAAGCAGCTAAAACGGAAGTTGCATCTGCTGAACGTACAGTAGAAACTGCTAAGACCGCAGATCAAGCACGTAGTAATGACATTACTAACGCAGAAGAAGCAGTGAAAACCGCTACAACAGATAATGCAGTTGCAAATAAAACAGTTGTAGATAAGGAAGCCGAAGTAACAAATTTAGAAACGACGGTTAAAACCGCACAAAAAGCATTTGATGATGCGACTGCACAATTAAAGGCTCTTACTGATCAAGTTATTAATACCCTCACATTGAATGATAGCTATATTAAGGCACTTAAATCTGATGATGAAGCAACTCTTGCAAAAATCAATGAAGAGTTAAGTACTCAAAACAAATTTAAGTCAAATGAAGCCGATAAATTGCGTAAAATTGATGTTCGTAATCTAACAGATGAACAAAAACGTGAATTGAATCAATTTGCAGCTGACCTTATCAATCAAGTTCGCAAACAATATGGATCACCACTTGTTAAAGTTACAAACGGATCTATGGATTTTGCAAATAAGGTTGTTCGTAAGGATGAAGCCAATGGATATCAAATGAGTGATGGTCATGATGCGAAAGCTATTAATGAAGTTGCTCGTGAGTTTGGTCTATATGATGGTGGAAAACTTCAATTCTATGAAAACCTATTCTCATATGGATTGGACAATGATGAATACGAAAATGAATATAAACATTTAGGTGTAAATGCTGACCAATTCCATACAAAAACAATGGATGAAGCGAAAAAACGTATTTATAAATCTATGAAAGCTTTCTTATTTAATGGGTATGAATGGCAACATGCTCGTAGCATTCTTGGTTATACTAATGAACCAGCCTATCTAGGTGTAGGTATTGGTCATGGTCTTGCAGTTGGTAAAACACATTTTGAATTAGTACGTCCTGATTATATTCAAGATCCATCTAAATTTGACACAACAGAAGTAGAATTGGATAATCCAACTGCTCATATTGAAAAGGCAAAAGAAGCTGTGAAATATGCAGAAGATACATTGAATACTGCAAAATCAGAACTTGGTTCTAAACAAACTGATTTGGAAAATGCAAAATCAAAAGCTATTGAAGCAAATAAAGCACTTGAAACAGCAAAAGAACGTCTGGAAGTAGCAAAAGCAGTTAAGGAACAAACTCCTGAAGCAATGGCACAACTAGCGGCTGCAAAAGATAATCTCCTTCAAGCTGAAGCAGCAAAAGAAGTAGCCGATGAAAATCTTAAATCATTTTCTAAATCAAAAGAAGAAAAAGAACAAGCCCTTGCAGATGCAAAAGCTAAACTAGCTAGTGATAAAGATGAATTGACAAAACGTCAAGGAATTGTTACCACAGTAGAAAAAACTTATGCTGAAGCTGCTGAAACCTTGAAAACTGCAGAAGAAAACTTCCAAATTACAGCTGATGTATTCAAAGACGCACAAGCCACACTCAAACAGGCTCAAGATAAGGTTGATGCACTTAAGAATGCTCCTCAACGACTTGAAGAAGCTACAAAAGCACTTAAACAAGCTGAACTTAATTACGCAAAAGCACTTGAATTGCAACGTACAAGTGAAACCGAATTGAAAGATGCACAAGCTGAACTTGATAAAGCAGTACATGAATATGATGTTTTGAAAGCTCAATATGATGCATACCAAGCAACTGTAAAACCAGATACTAAACCATCCGAAGGTACTAGACAACTTGTAGAAGTTAAAGATAATAAAGAGCACTCTCTTAAAGCGGAAAAAGTGACTCAACGTACGAATCAAGTGGTGACATATAGCCGTGTAGCTAGAAATCAAGAATTGCCCAAAACAGGTAGTACAGGTTCTGTTTTAACGATGTTAGGCTTAGGTGTATTAGGCCTGATTGGAATAGCATATCCGACGAGCAAAAAAGAGGATAGATGATGAAAAAAGTTAATTTATTTCCTTGCTATTCTCACTTGTTTTACTAATAGCGTGTGATAAGGGACTCAACGGTGTTTATGAAGGAAAAAATGGGATAGTCTCTTTTCATTTGGAGATTAAGGATAAAGTAGCATCTTTGAAAATGAATTCCTTAATTGTTGAGGATAATGTGGATTTGTCTGTTGATTCTAAAAATAAGGAGTTAACTGGAACATATAGAGATGATGAAGTAAGTCTGTCTTATGAAATAACGGAGGATACTCTAACTTTAACACCGAAAAATTCAGGAGCTTGGAAGATTACCCCAGATTCGGTTGTATTGAAAAAAATAGCTAGAAACGGTGAAAAAGAATCAGATAAACAAGCCACTTCCACTTTGAGTAAAGAAATTGAAAATTCAACAAAATCATTAACTAACGAAAGTTCGCAAAGCAGTAGTTCAACAGAAGAAAGTTCCTCGACTGCTTTGGATGTGACCTCTATTCAGTCAGGAGAGTTTTCTAGTCTAGTTGGAACGTGGCAGAATGCTAATGGTAAGGTTTTGCAATTTGATGGTCATGGTCTTGTTGAGCCTCAAAATATGCGATTGAATACAAACCGCTCTACTCTTAAAGATGGGATTTTGAAGGCTAGTTTACAACATGAATTTACTGGTTCAATGATTTACTTCGTACCCAGCGGAACGGTTTTTCCAGATGGAGTTGACAGAAAACGTGATGCTTCTGATAGTTCTAAAGATCGAATCTGGACTGGGCAACAAGGAATATTTTCGGATAAGAATGTGTTTTATTACAAGATAAGTTCGAAACTTTTAGATACGAGGGAAACTACTGAGAAACGTAGTGAATATGACGCACGTAAACGGCGTGATACCGGTGTTTGGCTAAGTGGTGGACAGTCATCTGTTGACTATGTAAGCGAAAAGTTGGGCTTTAAAGAGCGTGAAGTATTTGCAGGAAACTACGGTCTGACAGATGAAATTCCCTATAACGCAGTGCATAGCCCAGACGGTTCTGTGGTTTGGGTCTATCAAAACGAGGTAATCTTACAAGAAGACGGACAAATTCTTTATGAACCGTGAGTTTTTAGAAAGGAAGTCGAATAAAAGCGAATGATAAAGGGATTGACAAATAAATTAAAGGGATTTTTTCACAGAACAAACTTAGTAAATCGGAAAAAGTATCTGTTTATCATTTTACCTGTAATCGGCTTTCTTTTTTGGTATTTTACAAGAGCTAGAGTAGCAATTCGACTATATTATTATCTGCCAATTTTTTTAAAAGTGAACGATAAGCTGATTTATGTTTATCAAGATGAAATTTTATATTTGTATCTTATAACGATAGCGGTCATTTTGTTGATGTTACTTATAGGAAAATTAATACCAACACCTATTACTTTTTTAAAGGAGAAGGGCTACTTTAAAACCATACTTTTTGGAATATTATCTCTAATAATTATTTATGTTATTTATTGGTTATTGATATTTATTATTCGATTTGTAATCGGATTAGTAATTTTCATTGTTGCCCTTGTGATAATATTTAGTGAAGCTGGTCGCAGTTCCACAACTGATAATATTAGTGATTCAACTGATGCTTACGATAGAGAAAAGGAAAAAAGAGAAAAAGAGTTTGAATTTATCCGTTACGCTGAAGATAAAAAGAAAAGAGATAGGGAAAGAAGATGGTAAATATTTGGGAGTATTTGTTGCACTTGACTTTATATTTGAGATAAACTAGATGGTAAATTATCCTTAGAATATATGTTTTTTAAGGTAATTATACAAATGAGGCTGGGACAAAAAATCTCGACCTCGTTTTTTTAAGAAATGAGATTTTGCTGAGAAGTTAATTTTTTATATCCACAATCTTCACTAAACAAATGAATTGTTGCTTCCTTGCGGTGCTGGACTACGAGAGTACGACTTGGTTAACCGTTTTCTGCCTCACGGTTATTTTTTGTTGTCTAGACTTATTTCTGAACAATCTAATAGTAGAATTTCTTTTTCAGGAAATATTAAATTGACAAGCAATGTAAAATGATATACAATTACATTACAAATATTAAAGGAGGCGATAAAAATGGGAAAAACAGCTACAATTAATGTTCGAGTTGATGAATCAGATAAACAATCAGCTGAACAAGTCTTGAAGCAACTTGGGATGCCAATGTCAACATTAGTCACACTATTATTGAAGCAAGTATCATTAACCAAAAGTATTCCTTTTGATATTTCACTACCAGAAGCACCTTCGTCAGTGAGTGTAGAAGGAATGACTTCGGATGAATTTGGACAAATGATGATTGAATCTTATCAGGAAGCAGAGCATGGTACAGCTCGACCTGCTGTTGATTTCTTTAAAGAATTTAGAGAAATACACGCATGAGAAAAGTAGCAATTACCATTTTAAAGCGAGCTGAGCAGGATATGGAAGATATTTATCATTACATTGCTGATAAATTTCAATCCTCACAGTCTGCTATGAACCAATTTGAAGCTATTGCAAAGGCGATTCAGACCTTAGAAATATTTCCTGAAAGATGTGCGATTGTAGAGGAATTGCTCCGTTTAGATATCAAAGTTAGACGACTGCTAGTTAAAAATTATTCAGTTTTCTATCGGATTGACAATGATACAGTTACCGTGTTAAGAGTATTGCATCAATCAAGTAGTTTGGATAGATTGTTAAATGAAATTGGGACTAAGAATGGAGAATAAACTCCCTATTTCCATCAAATCAAACTCATTCAAATTCTTGAAATGAAAAATTAACTAAAATTATCGGTTGTTAATATCAGATTATTTTAAAATCATTAAAAGCTACAATCTTATTAGAGCAGTTCTTACAATTTGTGGCAAAAGTATTTTACAAATTCGCCTGAGTTTTGCCACGCTTTTGAAGAACTAAAGGGAATGATTAAGTATACTTCCTATGTGGTGTGGGTGGATAAATGGCTAAATATAGCACTTCTCAGTGTAATATGAAACATAGTAACTAAATAGTTTATGTTCAGAAGGTAAAGCATAATCTAGCTGAACCATACAAAACAGAACCTGCCCATTGGGTGGGTTTTTTGGTGTTCTAAGTAAACTATTAAACCAGAATTTTTGTTTAAAAGTATTATTTTAAGAGAGAAATCTCTAATTTCATAATCTATAGGCAAACGCTTGCATTCCGTTTTTTATTGGACTATAATAGGTTGGTATAAAGCCTTCTGTAAGAATAACAATTAGAAAGTTTAGAAAGTAAGGACTTAGAATATTTGTAGTCAAAAATACAATGTTGCTATTCCTTGCGATAGGGAGATAGATATGGCAATGATAGAAGTGGAACATCTTCAGAAAAATTTTGTGAAGACTGTTAAGGAACCAGGCTTGAAAGGGGCTTTGCGCTCCTTTATTCATCCTGAAAAGCAGACCTTTGAAGCGGTCAAGGATTTGACTTTTGAGGTACCCAAGGGCCAAATTCTAGGTTTTATCGGCGCAAATGGTGCTGGGAAGTCAACAACCATCAAAATGCTGACAGGGATTTTAAAACCGACATCTGGTTTTTGTCGGATTAACGGCAAGATTCCGCAGGACAATCGTCAGGATTATGTTAAAGATATTGGTGTGGTCTTTGGACAACGTACCCAGCTATGGTGGGATTTGGCTCTGCAAGAGACCTATACGGTCTTAAAAGAGATTTACGATGTGCCGGACTCGCTCTTTCATAAACGCATGGACTTTTTGAATGAAGTCTTGGATTTGAAGGACTTTATCAAAGACCCCGTGCGGACTCTTTCACTGGGGCAACGGATGCGGGCGGATATTGCGGCTTCCTTGCTCCACAATCCTAAAGTTCTCTTTTTAGATGAGCCGACCATTGGTTTGGACGTTTCGGTCAAGGACAATATTCGTCGGGCGATTACTCAGATCAATCAAGAGGAAGAAACAACCATTCTCTTGACCACCCATGACCTGAGCGACATTGAGCAGCTCTGTGATCGAATTTTTATGATTGACAAGGGGCAGGAGATTTTTGATGGAACGGTTAGCCAGCTCAAGGAAACCTTTGGCAAGATGAAGACTCTTTCCTTTGAACTGGTACCAGGTCAAAGTCATCTCCTTTCTCACTATGAAGGCTCTTCGGATATGACCATTGATAGACAAGGAAACAGTCTCAATATTGAATTCGATAGTTCCCGCTACCAGTCGGCTGATATTATCAAGCAAACCCTGTCTGATTTTGAAGTCCGTGATTTGAAGATGGTGGATACGGATATCGAGGATATTATCCGTCGCTTCTATCGAAAGGAGCTCTAAGATGGTCAAATTGTGGAGACGTTATAAACCCTTTATAAATGCAGGTGTTCAGGAGTTGATCACCTATCGAGTCAACTTTATTCTCTATCGGATTGGCGATGTCATGGGGGCTTTTGTTGCTTTTTATCTCTGGAAGGCTGTCTTTGATTCTTCGCAGGAGTCTTTGATTCAGGGCTTTAGTATGGCAGATATCACCTTCTACATCATCATGAGTTTTGTGACTAATCTTCTGACCAGGTCGGATTCTTCCTTTATGATTGGTGATGAGGTCAAGGATGGTTCCATTATCATGCGTTTGTTGCGACCGGTGCATTTTGCGGCCTCTTACCTTTTCACCGAGCTTGGCTCCAAGTGGTTGATTTTTACCTCTGTTGGACTGCCATTTTTAAGTATGATTGTCTTGATGAAAATCTTATCAGGACAAGGAATTGTAGAAGTACTGGGATTAACCATCCTTTATCTCTTTAGCTTAACCCTAGCCTACCTGATCAATTTTTTCTTTAATATCTGCTTTGGATTTTCAGCCTTTGTGTTTAAAAATCTATGGGGTTCCAATCTACTCAAGACTTCCATAGTTGCCTTTATGTCTGGGAGTTTGATTCCCTTGGCTTTCTTTCCTAAGGTGGTTTCAGATATTCTGTCCTTCTTGCCTTTTTCATCCTTGATCTACACTCCGGTCATGATCATTGTTGGAAAATACGATGCCAGTCAGATTCTTCAGGCGCTCGCTTTGCAGTTTTTCTGGCTCTTAGTGATGGTGGGCTTGTCTCAGTTGATTTGGAAACGAGTCCAGTCCTTCATCACCATTCAAGGAGGTTAGTATGAAAAAATATCAACGCATGCACCTGATTTTTATCAGACAATACATCAAGCAAATCATGGAATACAAGGTTGATTTTGTGGTTGGTGTTTTAGGTGTCTTTCTGACCCAAGGCTTGAACCTCTTGTTTCTCAACGTCATCTTTCAACATATTCCATCCCTAGAAGGCTGGACTTTTCAAGAGATAGCTTTTATTTATGGTTTTTCCTTGATTCCCAAGGGACTGGACCATCTCTTTTTTGACAATCTCTGGGCTCTGGGGCAACGTTTAGTGCGAAAAGGAGAGTTTGACAAGTACCTGACGCGTCCTATCAATCCTCTTTTTCATATTCTGGTTGAGACCTTTCAGATTGATGCCTTGGGCGAACTATTGGTCGGTGGAATTTTATTAGCGACAACAGTATCAAGCATTGCTTGGACTCTTCCAAAATTCCTGATTTTTCTAGTCTGCATTCCTTTTGCGACCTTGATCTATACTTCCTTGAAAATCGCGACTGCCAGTATCGCTTTTTGGACCAAGCAGTCAGGAGCCATGATTTACATTTTCTATATGTTTAATGACTTTGCCAAGTACCCGATTTCCATTTACAATTCGCTCCTTCGTTGGTTGATTAGCTTTATCGTGCCTTTCGCCTTTACGGCCTACTATCCTGCCAGCTATTTCTTGCAGGAAAAGAACGGACTCTTTAATATCGGTGGGTTGATTTTGATTTCCCTTGTTTTCTTTGTTATTTCTTTAAAACTCTGGGACAGGGGCTTGGACGCCTACGAAAGTGCGGGTTCGTAAGAGATAAGATAGGATGAGAGTTAAAAATTAAATATGTTACAAACAACCGTTGAAAATTATAGCGGTTGTTTTTACATATTTATTTAAGTATAAGTTGTATCCATCCCCCCTTTTTGCGATTTTGGTAGTTATTCCGGTTAATTGATAATATTTTTGATGGTAGGAATGAGTTTATATTGTAGCCAGTTAACTATAATATTTATTGACTAGACTATTTGTTAACATGGATTAAAAAAAAATTAACCTGGGTTAATTTTTCTTGACTTAAATTTTTTTAATTGATATACTGTTTTTCAGAGAGCTAACAATTATATATAAATGTACTACTCTACCCCACTAGATGATACGTCATAAAACTTTTTATAACAAAGGCTAGCAAGGTTAAAGTTTTCTATCTATTGGGTTTAAAATAAAAAATTAAGGAATTAAAATGAAAAAAAGTACGGTATTGTCATTAACTACTGCTGCAGTTATTTTAGCAGCATATGCCCCCAATGAGGTAATTTTAGCAGATGCACCTAGTTCTGAAGATGCTTTAAGAATTTCTGATAAAGAAAAAGTAGTAGCAGATAAAGAAAAAGTAGTAGCAGATAAAGAAACAGAAAACAATGAACAATCTGAAGAACTTCATAATGTTATAGAAACTTCAAAGGATACTGAGGAGAAGAAGACAACAGTTATTGAGGAAAAAGAGGTTGTTAGTAAAAAGTCTGTGATAGACAAAAAAACTAGTAACGAAGGAGCAAGTATCAAAGAAGACTCCAATCAATCCCAAGGAAATGATGCGGACTCATTTGTAAATAAAGATACAGAAAATCCGAAAAAAGAAGATAAAGTTGTCTATATTGCTGAATTTAAAGATAAACAATCTGGAGAAAAAGTAATTAAGGAACTATCAAATCTTAAGGATACAAAAGTTTTATATACCTATAATACGATTTTTAATGGCGCTGCCATTGAAACAACTCCAGATAATTTGGACAAAATTAAACAAATAGAAGGTGTTTCGTCGGTTGAACGATCACAAAAACTCCAACCAATGATGAATCATGCCAGAAAGGAAATTGGAGTTGAGGAAGCTATTGATTACCTAAAGTCTATCAATGCTCCATTTGGGAAAAATTTTGATGGTAGAGGTATGGTCATTTCAAATATCGATACTGGAACAGATTATAGGCATAAGGCTATGAGGATTGATGATGATGCCAAAGACTCAATGAAATTTAAAAAAGATGACTTAAAAGGCACTGATAAGAATTATTGGTTGAGTGATAAAATCCCTCATGCGTTCAATTATTATAATGGTGGTAAAATCACTGTAGAAAAATATGATGATGGAAGGGATTATTTTGACCCACATGGGATGCATATTGCAGGGATTCTTGCTGGAAATGATACTGAAAAAGATATCAAGAACTTTAATGGCATAGATGGAATTGCGCCTAATGCACAAATTTTCTCTTATAAAATGTACTCTGACGCAGGATCTGGGTTTGCAGGTGATGAAACAATGTTTCATGCTATTGAAGATTCGATCAAACACAATGTCGATGTTGTTTCGGTATCATCTGGCTTTACGGGAACCGGTCTTGTAGGCGAGAAATATTGGGAGGCTATTAGAGCATTAAGAAAAGCTGGAATCCCAATGGTTGTTGCTACAGGTAACTTTGCGACTTCTGCTTCAAGTTCTTCTTGGGATTTAGTAGCAAATAATAATCTGAAAATGACAGATACTGGAAATGTAACACGAACCGCCGCACATGAAGATGCGATAGCGGTCGCTTCTGCTAAAAATCAAACCATTGAGTTTGATAAGGTTAACATTGGAGGACAAAGTTTTAAATACAGAAATATAGGGGCTTTTTTCGATAAAAACAAAATCCTAACAAATGAGGATGGCTCAAAAACTCCAAATAAATTAAAATTTGTATATATAGGCAAAGGTCAAGACCAAGATTTGATAGGCTTGGATCTTAAGGGCAAAATTGCAGTAATGGATAGAATTTATACCAAGGATTTAAAAGATGCTTTTAAAAGAGCTATGGATAAAGGCGCACGTGCCATTATGGTTGTAAATACTGTAAATTACTACAATAGAGATAATTGGACAGACCTTCCAGCTATGGGATATGAAGCGGATGAAGGGACTACTAGTCAAGTATTTTCAATTTCAGGAGATGATGGTGTAAAATTATGGAACATGATTAACCCTGATAAAAAAACTGAAGTCAAAAGAAATAATAAGGAAGATTTTAAAGATAACTTAGAACAATACTATCCAATTGATATGGAAAGCTATAATTCTAATAAACCGAATGTAGGTGATGAAAAAGAAATTGACTTTAAATTTGCACCTGACACAGACAAAGAACTTTATAAAGAAGATATTATAGTTCCAGCAGGGTCTACATCTTGGGGGCCAAGAACAGATTTGCTTTTAAAACCGGATGTTTCAGCACCAGGTAAAAATATTAAATCTACTCTAAATGTTATTAATGGTAAATCTACTTATGGTTATATGTCAGGAACTAGCATGGCAACTCCAATTGTAGCAGCTTCTACTGTTTTGATTCGACCAAAATTAAAGGAATTGCTTGAAAGACCTGTCTTGAAAAATCTTAAGGGAGATGACAAAATAGACCTTACAAGTCTTACAAAAATAGCCCTACAAAATACTGCAAAACCTATGATGGATGCAACCTCTTGGAAAGAAAAGAGTCAATACTTTGCATCACCTAGACAGCAGGGAGCGGGACTAATTAATGTTGCCAACGCTTTGAGAAATGAAGTTGTAGCGACTTTCAAAAATATAGATTCTAAAGGTTTGGTAAATTCATATGGTTCCATTTCTCTTAAAGAAATAAAAGGTGATAAAAAATACTTTACAATCAAGCTTCACAATACCTCAAATAGACCTTTAACCTTTAAAGTTTCTGCATCAACTGTAACTACAGATGCTCTAACTGATAGGCTAAAACTCGATGAAACATATAAAGATGAAAAATCTCCGGACGGGAAGCAAATTGTTCCAGAAATTCACCCAGAAAAAGTCAAAGGAGCAAATATCACATTTGAGCATGATACTTTCACTATAGGTCCAAATTCCAGCTTTGATTTAAATGCGGTTATAAATGTTGGAGAAGCTAAAAACAAAAATAAATTTGTAGAATCATTTATTCATTTTGAGTCAGTGGAAGAAATGGAAGCTCTAAACTCCAACGGTAAGAAAAGAAACTTCCAACCTTCTTTGTCGATGCCTCTAATGGGATTTGCTGGGAATTGGAACCACGAACCAATCCTTGATAAATGGGCCTGGGAAGAAGGATCAAAATCAAAAGCAATGGAAGGTTATGATGATGATGGTAAACCAAAAATTCCAGGTACCTTAAATAAGGGGATTGGTGGAGAACATGGTATAGATAAATTTAATCCAGCAGGAGTTATCCAAAATAGAAAAGATAAAAATACAACATCCCTAGATCAAAATCCAGAATTATTTGCTTTCAATAACGAAGGAATCAACGCACCTTCATCAAGTGGCTCTAATATTGCTAAAATCTATCCTTTAGATTCAAATGGAAATCCTCAAGATGCTCAACTTGAGAGAGGATTAACGCCTTCTCCACTTGTATTAAGAAGTGCAGAAGAAGGGGTGATTTCAATAGTAAATACAAATAAAGAAGGAGAAAATCAAAGAGACTTAAAAGTCATTTCGAGAGAACACTTTATTAAAGGAATTTTAAACTCTAAAAGAAATGATGCAAAGGGCATTAAATCTTCTAAGCTAAAAGTTTGGGGTGACTTGAAATGGGATGGACTCATTTATAACCCAAGAGGTAGAGAAGAAAATGCCCCAGAAAGTAATGACAAAAAAGATCCTGCTACTAAGATACGAGGACAATTTGAACCGATTGCGGAAGGCCAATATTTCTATAAATTTAAATATAGATTAACCAAGGATTACCCATGGCAGGTTTCCTATATTCCTGTAAAAATTGATAACACCCCTCCAAAGATTGTTTCAATTGATTTTTCAAACCCTGAAAAAATTAAGTTGATTACAAAGGATACTTATCACAAGGTCAAAGAGCAATACAAGAATGAAACGCTATTTGCGAGAGATCAAAAAGAACATCCTGAAAAATTTGACGAGATTGCCAACGAAGTTTGGTATGCTGGGGCCGCTCTTGTTAATGAAGATGGAGAGGTTGAAAAAAATCTTGAGGTCACTTATGCAGGTGAGGGTCAAGGACGAAATAGGAAACTTGACAAAGACGGAAATACCATTTATGAAATTAAAGGTGCAGGAGATTTAAGAGGCAAAATCATTGAAGTGATTGCATTAGACGGTTCTAGCAATTTCACAAAGATTCATAGAATTAAATTTGCTGATCATGCTGATGAAAATGGGATGATTTCCTATTATCTAGTAGATCCTGATCAAGATTCATCTAAATACCAAAAGCTTGGCGAGATTTCCGAATCTAAATTTAAAAATTTAGAAAATAGAAAAGAGGATAGTCTTAAAAAAGATACAACTGAAGTAGAACATCATCAAGAAAATGAAGAGTCTATCGAAGAAAAATCTAGCTTGACTATTCATAAAACTATTTCAACAATTAGAGACTTTGAAACTAAAGACTTAAAGAAACTAATTAAAAAGAAATTTAGAGAAGTTGATGACTTTACAAGTGAAACTGGTAAGAGAATAGAGGAATACGATTATAAATACGATGATAAGGGAAATATCATTGCTTATGACGATGGTAGTGCCTTACAATATGAAACTGAAAAACTTGATGAAATCAAATCAAAAATTTATGGCATTCTAAACCCGTCTAAAGATGGACACTTTGAAATTCTTGGAAAGATCAGTAATGTTTCTAAAAATGCCAAGGTATATTATGGCAATAATTATAAATCGATAGAAATCAAAACGACCAAGTATGATTCCCACTCAAAAACGATGACATTTGATTTATACGCTAATATTAATGATATTGTGGATGGATTAGCTTTTGCAGGAGATATGAGGTTTTTTGTCAAAGATGATGGTCAGATAAAAGCTGAAACTAAAATTAGAATGCCTGAAAAAAATAAGGAAACTAAAGCAGAATATCCGTATGCATCAAGTTATGGGAATGTAATAGAATTAGGAGAAGGAGATCTCTCAAAAAACAAACCAAACAATTTAACGGACATGGAATCTGGTAAAATCTATGCTGATTCAGAAAAACAACAATATCTGTTAAAGGATAATATCATTCTGAGAAAAGGCTATGCACTAAAAGTGACTACCTATAATCCTGGAAAAACGGATATGTTAGAAGGGAATGGAGTTTATAGCCAGGAAGATATAGCAAAAATCCAAAAGGCCAATCCTAATCTAAGAGTCTTATCAGAAACAACAATTTATGCTGATAGTAGAAATGTTGAAGATGGAAGAAGTACTCAATCAGTATTAATGTCGGCTTTGGACGGCTTTAACATTGTAAGATATCAAGTGTTTACATTTAAAATGAATGATAAAGGGGAGGCAATCGATAAAGATGGCAATCTTGTAACAGATCCTTCTAAACTGGTATTATTTGGTAAAGATGGTAAAGAGTACACAGGAGAGGATAAGTCCAATGTAGAAGCTATTAAAGAAGATGGCTCTACGTTATTTATTGATGCAAAACCAGTAAACCTCTCAATGGACAAGAACTACTTTAATCCATCTAAATCTAATAAAATTTATGTACGAAATCCAGAATTTTATTTAAGAGGTAAGATTTCTGATAAGGGTGGTTTTAACTGGGAGTTGAGAGTTAATGAATCTGTTGTAGATAATTATTTAATCTATGGAGATTTACACATTGATAACACTAGAGATTTTAACATTAAGCTTAATGTTAAAGACGGTGACATCATGGACTGGGGAATGAAAGACTATAAAGCAAACGGATTTCCAGATAAGGTAACAGATATGGATGGAAATGTTTATCTTCAAACTGGCTATAGCGATTTGAATGCGAAAGCGGTTGGAGTACACTATCAATTTTTATATGATAATGTAAAACCAGAAGTAAACATTGATCCTAAGGGAAATACAAGTATCGAATATGCTAACGGAAAATCTGTAGTCTTTAACATCAATGATAAAAGAAATAATGGATTCGATGGTGAGATTCAAGAACAACATATTTATGTAAATGGAAAAGAATACAAATCATTTGATGATATTAAACAACTAACAGATAAGACACTAAACATTAAGATTGTTGTAAAAGATTTCGCAAGAAATACAACCGTAAAAGAATTCATTTTAAACAAAGATACGGGAGAGGTAAGTGAACTAAAACCTCATAGGGTAACTGTAACCATTCAAAATGGAAAAGAAATGAGTTCAACGATAGTGTCGGAAGAAGATTTTATGTTACCTGTCTATAAGGGTGAATTAGAAAAAGGATACCAATTTGATGGTTGGGAAATTTCTGGTTTCGAAGGGAAAAAAGACGCCGGCTATGTTCTTAATCTATCAAAAGATACCTTTATAAAACCTGTATTCAAGAAAATAGAGGAGAAAAAGGAGGAGGAAAATAAACCTACTTTTGATGTATCGAAAAAGAAAGAAAAAACACAATCTGATTCAACTAATGATGTCAACAGTATTGTTTCTGATGAAAATGATAAAAACTTTGAAATTGACAAGAACGTTTATCTAAATGAACAAGGGAACTTAACTAATAAAAATACTAACATCAATAGTAAATCAACTAGTAACAATCCTAATCAGTTGCCAAAAACCGGAACAGCAAGCGGAGCCCAGACACTATTAGCTGCCGGAATCATGTTTATAGTAGGAGCTTTTCTTGGATTGAAGAGAAAAAATAAAGATTAAGACAAAAGCTATAGAAAAAATGCTTTAAGTACTGAGATTAGATAGTGAGGTGATGACATAGTTTTGTGAAAATATTGATTTATAAATATATTATTTAGATTTCTATGAAAATAGGAGATTTTAAAGAGATATATGTAAAAGCCTTGTCACAGGACAGGCTTTTTCTAATGGAGATGGGTTCTGTTTAAAATCCATTTCTTTGGCTTATAAAAATATAAATACAAACGGTTGTTTATATTTTGTGGTATAATGTATTGTAATAAATACTTGTTTTGATACCAATCTAGAGATATTTTGATAGTTATTTATTCTAGAAATTTTTGCTTGGATTTTTTTTTAAAAGTCATAAAAGTTCATGGATAGTAACGAATGAAGTATCGTAAGCTTGCCTGAATATCAATCAAAAAGGAGAAAATTATGAATAAGAAAGAACGGGAAAAACAATTTGAAGAGATCAATGGACCTAAGCGGTCTGAATCAAAGTCGGCTCCGAATAAAAATATAAAAATCTATATTGGCATAGCACTCTCTGTTTTAGTCACTCTCATCTTGGTAAGTATTTTCTCATATCTTCTGATTGGAAAGAAAGAGTCAAATCAAACATCGTCTGCTGTTTCAACTACAGAGTCAACAAGTAAATCGTCTACAAGCCAAGGAAAAACAGATGAGACTGATAAGGATAAACAAGAGGAAATTCAAAAACTCAAGGATCAACTGACTGCTTTAGATACCAAAATTACGGAAGCAGAAGCACTTGTTAGCAAGTTCAAGAAAGAAACTGCTGTTCCAAAACTAGATATTGAAGCAATCAAGAACAATGATTTGTCTAGTTTAGAAGGTACTTGGCGTAGTCAATCTGGTAATGAATACATTATTAATGATTCTGGAGAGGTACGTGCGACTTGGTTTACAAATGATCAAAAGTACGAATCTGTAGTTGGATTAAAGGTATCAAAAGGTCAAGATAGTCGTAACCCTGAGACAGCGTCTATTAGTGCATGGGTAAAAGATTCTGTTGCTGGAGGATTTGTAGTAGTAGCTGTGCCAAGTGGAGTTGTTATGCAACCTGGGGATGATGGAAAGATTACGGATAAAAGTAATCATGCTGAGGAAAGACTTTTTTCTGGACAACAATATGAAGCGATGTTAATGAAACCAGAAAATGTTTATTATCGTGTGAAACCAGATACCAGTAAACTTGAGGAAGCAGAAAAGAACTTAGCTCAACTACAAGCAGATCGTGAAGCAATCAAATCTTCTCTAGAGCCAAAGGAAAAGAAAAACTAGATGGTATTCGTTCAAAAATACTGTTGCAATCGGCAGAATCAAGAAGCCCATTAGGGCTTCTTTTTCTTTTGTTACAAATACTCAACCACTTAGACAGAGATATTGACCAGATAGGCAAAAGGGCTTGTTCTTGAAAAATTCCTCTGCTATAATGATTCATGTAAGGGACGTGAGGGGTCAGTATCAGACAACTCAAGAACCAAAAAAAGAAAATGGAGACAAAAAAATGAAAAAATTATTGGGACTTGTATTTTTAGTAGCAGCAGCGCTAGTATTGTATTTCGGATCTGTTGGATGGCCAAGTTTGGATGTCAACCTCTGGTCACTGATTCCAGTTGGCTTATTCCTCTATTTCACTCTAGAAAATCTTTTGAAAAAAGACTATAAGGCTAGTCTGATGTGCTTAATTATTGCTTTTATCATTGCAAATGCTATTTTTGATCTCTTGCCCATTTCAAGTGGTTTGGTGATTGGTGCCGGTGTGCTAGCTTGTGTAGGACTTGGCTACCTCTTTCCTGATAAGGATAAAAAAGAAGATAAATAAAAAAGTCTCGAGATTTCTCGAGACTTTTTTTACGGACCAGCGTAATATTTTTGAATCCCTTTTACGATGCCTGCGACCAGTTTATCTTGGTAGTGGCTATCTCTAATTTGTTGGTTTTCGGAGAAATTATCCATATAACCAAGTTCTAGGAGAACGGCTGGTTTGGCTGTTTCGCGTAGTACGGCATAGCTGCTCTCCAACAGACCAGCGTCTTTGGCCCCTGTTTCTGCTAGGAGAGAGGAGTGGATGGCAGTGGCGAGGCGTTTGCTTTCACTCATACGATCTGGGTGATTGTGCCAGTATTTATTAATCTTACTTGGATAATCAGGTTCATCGCTATAGGAGTAGGTTTGAATACCGCTCGCTTTTGAGTAGGTATTACCAGTAGCGTTGAAGTGAATACTGATAAAAATATCCGAGTTGGTTTTATTAACCATACGAGAACGTTCGGTAACAAAATCAACGTCAATATCACTATCACGAGAAGTGAGGACCTTGTAACCTAGTTCTTCCAACTTACTACGAAGCTTACGGTAAATCTGCATGTTGAGATCTTTTTCAGCTACATTGTAGTAAAAGGCACCTGAATCTCGACCACCATGCCCAGGATCTAGGAAAATGGTATTGCTGTATTGGCCTTTTACAAATCCACCTTCAGTTGAAACTTCAGAAATCCATTGGCCGTATTTTTGGAACAGGTGTTCCTTACCGTCTATCTTGTAAGTTCCTGAAACATAATGTCCATTATCATCTAGGTAGTAGCGTGCTTTGTCAGAGTTATCGTAAATCCATTCGCTCTTTGCCATGTAACCACCTGACTTGAGGTAGTATGCTCCAATCCACTCCTGATTTGCATAACGACCATCCGCTTTTAGATAGAACCAGCTCTTGTAGGCTTTATCGAAGATCCACTCATTCTCCGCCATGGCTCCACTGGTTTTAAGGTAGTAGCTTTCTTTCCATTTGTCTGCTAGCATCCCACCATTCTGGTCAAATGAGTACCAGGAACCTTGAATCTTTTGCCAGTTTTCTTGGACATATCTCCCTGACCCGTTCGCATAGAACCAAGTATCCTTGATTTTGACCCAGTTGTTTTCTGCCATAGCTCCGCTCTGGTTGAAGAGGTAGCCCTTGAAGGTTGTCGCACTCAGCATTCCACCGTCTTTGTCAAAGTAATACCAAGAACCGTTGATTTTCTCCCATTTATCCTGCGAGATCTTTCCAGAAGGAGCGACATAGTACCAAATTTGATCTAATTTTGTCCAGCCCTTTTCCGCCATAGCCCCGCTTTTTGTGAGCAGATAGCCGTCAACGGCAGTGTTGCTGAGCATGCTTCCAGTTTGGTCAAAATAATACCAAGAACCATTGATTTTTTTCCAGGTGTTCTGAGCAAGTCGTCCAGAGGAATCAGCATAATACCATTGATTGTCCAGTTTGGTCCAGCTATTTTCTGTCATGACACCATCTTGGTCAAAGGCATAACCTTTGTAGACAGTAGAATGAAGACGATTACCATCTTGATCGAAGTAGTACCATTTGCCTTGGATTTGTTTCCAGTTCAAAGCAGGTTTATCATCTTGGTAAAAGCGCCAGTGATGATTTTCTTGGTACCATCCTTCTTTTTTGGGCTTGTCTTCTTGCACATCTACTTTAGGAAGAACTTCTGATTTAGAGTTTTCCTCAACACTCGACTCTTTCTTTTCTTCTTTGGCAATTGCTTCCTTGACAGCAGATGTGGATTGAGTTGTGTTTTCTTCTCCTAAGACGGATGCGGGTGCTAATCCTGCGATTGAAAGGATTAAAGCACTGGTCAGTAGTATCTTTTTCACTTTTTATTTCCTAACTTTTTCTTTTTCCCTTTTTCATTTTTCTATTAATTATCGAATTGAACTTCTTCTAGTAAGTATTCGATAAAGCGTTCGCCCATCTTAGACAGGCTGGTTTTTTCATGTTGGATATAGACTAGTTCAATCGGGTCGTCAATGTCCAGTGGAATGGAAACGATATTGTCTCCGTTGAGGTTGCTGTTCAATATCCCTGTTGCAATGGTGTAACCATCCAAACCAATCAAAAGATTAAAGAGGGTGGCACGGTCACTGACTACGATGGATTTCTTGTGGTGCTCTTGTGAAAGAATCTCCTCTGAAAAGTAGAAGGAGTTGTGCGTCCCCTGGTCATAACTCAGATAAGGAAAGTCTTCCAAATCAGCCAGTTTGACCTTGTCTTTTTTAGCTAGAGGGTTGGTCTTGCTGACAAAGATATGGGGTTGAGCGGTAAAGAGGTGGTGGGCTAGCAGGTGATTGTCATCCAGCATTTTCGTTAAAACATCACGATTGTAGCTGTTTAAAAAGAGGACACCGACCTCGCTACGGAAGTTCTTGACGTCATCGATAATCTCCCAAGTCCGAGTTTCACGAAGGAAGAGCTCGTATTTCTCCATATCACTTTTCTTGAGCAGAGAGACAAAGGCATTGACTACAAAGGCATAGTGCTGAGAGGAAACGCTGAAAAGTTCGCGGTGGGCGATAGGATTTTTATAACGTTCCTCCAGAAGCTGAGTTTGCTCGACAACTTGACGAGCGTAGGAGAGAAACTCCATCCCATCACGCGTCAAGGTAATTCCCTTGGGATTGCGGATAAAGATTTCAATGCCCATTTCATTTTCCAAGTCTCGAACAGCATTAGAGAGACTGGGTTGGGTGATAAAGAGTTGCTTGGCTGCCTCATTCATAGAGCCAGTTTCGACGATTTTGATAATATAGTGTAGTTGTTGAATTCTCATGTTTTTATTGTACCATACTTGCGGAAGAATGGGCAATGAAGACGAAGAAAATAGGGGGAAAGAGCCGGTCTAGTATTGAAAAAAAGTCTAGAATCTGCTAAAATGGAAGCTATGAAAACATTCTATGATGTGCAGCAATTTCTCAAACAGTTTGGCATTATTGTTTACATGGGGAAGCGCTTGTATGATATTGAACTGATGAAGCTCGAACTCTCTCGGATCTATGATGCAGGTCTGATGGACAAGCTAGACTATCTAGAGGCGGAAGCTGTTCTTCGTAGAGAGCACAAGATAGAATTAGACTACATAGAGAAAAATGGAGATAAGAACTTATGACAATTTGGGTTTTGTGGGGAATCGTACTAGCGATGGCGGCATGGATGGGGTATAACTACCTTCGTATTCGTCGTGCGGCTAAGATTGTGGACAATGCAGAATTTGAAGCCTTGATTCGGAAAGGGCAATTGATTGATGTCCGTGATGCAGCAGAATTTCACAGAAAACATATCCTCGGAGCTCGCAATATTCCTTCAAATCAGTTGAAGTCAAGCCTTGCAGCCCTTCGCAAGGATAAACCTGTCCTTCTCTACGAAAACCAACGCGGACAACGAGTGACTAATGCAGCACTTTATTTGAAAAAACAAGGTTTCTCTGAGATTTATATCCTTTCTTATGGGCTGGATTCTTGGATTGGGAAGGTCAAGACTAGCTAAGATCAAGGAAAAAGTTGATAAAGTCGGTCTCCTATGCTAAATTAATAAACATTTTAAGGAATTTGTAGAAAATGCTAGAAAAGAAGAAAAACCCGCTTTTAGTGGGTATCCTATCTATCATTCTTAGTTTGTTATTTCCGTTGGGAGGCATTCTTTTAGGTATCGCCGGTATCTTGTATGCTAACGAACTTCAAAAAGAGTCTGGACTTGATTATAAAACAGAAAGAATTATAGCTATTGTAGGTATTGTTCTTTCTGATCTTAACTGGATTATTGGAATTATCTTACACATGAGTTAAAGAAGATAAAAAAAGCTTTAAATTTAAAGCTTTTTTCTTTTATCCACTTTTCTCTAAATAGTTTTTAATAATTTTCAATTCCTCTGGATTCAAGGGACGGTATTGCCCTTTTGCTAGTTCTGGGTCTAATGTAAAGTCACCGAATTGGACTCGTTTTAGGGCAGTCACCTTGACACCAACTGAGAGAAACATCTTCTTAACCTGATGAAACTTGCCCTCAGAGATGGTGATGGAGGCCCGGCTCTCTGTTGGGCTTGAGGACAGAATTTCGAGCTGAGCAGGTTTACAAGTAATCCCATCTAAAAAGACAATCCCATCTTTGAATTTTTGGATATGGTCTGACGTGAGCAGTCCGTTTACTACCACTTGATAGGATTTATCGACATGGTACTGGGGATGGAGGAGTTGAAAACCAAGAGGTCCATTGTCTGTCAAAAGTAGCAGTCCCGTCGTATCGCGGTCTAGTCTGCCGATAGCATAGAGCTGGTCAGACTGGATGTCAGGTGGAAGGAGGTCCATGACGGTTGGAAGTTTCTTATCCTTGCTAGCTGTAACGACTCCGTTTGGCTTATGAAGCATGAGGTAGTTGTGCTCGTAGCCTTGGATTTGCCGTCCTTGAAAGACTAATTTCTGCAACCCAGTGTCGACATTTTGAGCAAGTGAGCTGGCTGGACAATCATCTACTAGGATTTCTTTTTTTAATAGAGCTTGTTTCATAGCCTTGCGACTGACCTTTTCTTGGGCTAATAATCTATCTAAACGCATACCAGCTTATCTTATCATAAGTCTCTGACTTTGAAAAGAGTTGCCTTGACTAGAAAAGCAGAGTGAAAACATTTACACTTAGCTGAACTGTGATTTTTGAATGAGACTGTGGTATAATTGTTCAGTTAGAAATAAAAATTTAAATATTAGAGGAAATCATGACAAAATTAAGAGAAGATATCCGTAACATTGCGATTATCGCCCACGTTGACCACGGTAAGACAACTCTCGTTGACGAATTATTGAAGCAGTCTGAAACTCTTGATGCACGTACTGAATTGGCAGAGCGCGCTATGGACTCAAACGATATCGAAAAAGAGCGTGGAATTACCATCCTTGCGAAAAACACTGCCGTTGCCTACAACGGAACTCGTATCAACATCATGGACACACCAGGACACGCGGACTTCGGTGGAGAAGTTGAGCGTATCATGAAAATGGTTGACGGTGTTGTCTTGGTCGTGGATGCCTACGAAGGAACCATGCCACAAACTCGTTTCGTATTGAAAAAAGCCTTGGAACAAGATCTTGTACCAATCGTGGTTGTTAATAAAATCGACAAACCATCAGCTCGTCCAGCAGAAGTAGTAGACGAAGTATTGGAGCTCTTCATTGAGCTTGGTGCAGACGATGACCAGCTTGATTTCCCAGTGGTGTATGCTTCAGCTATCAACGGAACTTCTTCATTGTCAGACGATCCAGCTGATCAAGAAAAAACAATGGCGCCAATCTTTGATACCATTATCGACCATATCCCTGCTCCAGTGGACAACTCGGATGAACCGTTACAGTTCCAAGTGTCACTTTTGGACTACAATGACTTCGTAGGTCGTATCGGTATCGGTCGTGTCTTCCGTGGTAGTGTGAAAGTTGGAGACCAAGTTACCCTTTCTAAACTGGATGGTACAACGAAGAACTTCCGTGTTACAAAACTCTTCGGATTCTTTGGTTTGGAACGTCGTGAAATCCAAGAAGCCAAAGCAGGTGACTTGATTGCTGTTTCTGGTATGGAAGATATCTTTGTTGGTGAAACCATTACTCCGACAGATGCCATTGAACCTCTTCCAATCCTACACATCGATGAGCCAACTCTTCAAATGACTTTCTTGGTCAACAACTCACCATTTGCTGGTAAAGAAGGTAAATGGGTGACTTCTCGTAAGGTAGAAGAACGCTTGCAAGCAGAATTGCAAACAGACGTTTCCCTTCGTGTTGACCCAACTGATTCCCCAGATAAATGGACCGTTTCAGGACGTGGAGAATTGCACTTGTCAATCCTGATTGAAACCATGCGCCGTGAGGGTTATGAACTTCAAGTATCTCGTCCAGAGGTTATTGTAAAAGAAATCGATGGCGTTAAATGTGAGCCATTTGAACGTGTGCAAATCGATACTCCAGAAGAATACCAAGGATCTGTTATCCAAAGCCTTTCTGAACGTAAGGGCGAAATGTTGGATATGATTTCAACTGGTAATGGTCAAACTCGTTTGGTCTTCCTAGTTCCAGCGCGTGGTTTGATTGGATACTCAACTGAGTTCTTGTCAATGACTCGTGGTTACGGTATCATGAACCATACCTTTGACCAATACTTGCCACTCATTCCAGGAGAAATTGGTGGACGTCACCGTGGTGCTCTTGTTTCTATTGATGCTGGTAAGGCTACAACATACTCAATCATGTCTATCGAAGAACGTGGTACAATCTTTGTCAACCCAGGTACTGAGGTTTACGAAGGAATGATCATCGGTGAAAACTCTCGTGAAAACGACTTGACTGTTAATATCACTAAGGCCAAACAAATGACCAACGTTCGTTCAGCTACTAAGGACCAAACAGCGGTTATCAAGACACCTCGTATCTTGACCCTTGAAGAGTCTCTTGAGTTCTTGAATGACGATGAGTACATGGAAGTAACGCCTGAGTCTATCCGTTTGCGTAAGCAAATCCTCAACAAGGCAGAGCGCGAGAAAGCCAACAAAAAGAAAAAATCAGCTGAATAAGAGCTAGAAAGAGATAAAGATGGTCTATTTAATCATAGGGATACTCTTATTACTACTCTATGTATTTGCGACACCCCAAAGTATCAAAGGAACAGTCAACATCGTTATCTTGGTCTTTGTAGTTGTTGCACTCTTGATTTTGCTGATGTTGTCCATCTTGCAAATCTTCCAATTACCGACAGAATTCTTTGTCACAATCGCCATGCTGGCTCTAGCCTACTTTAGCTTGAGAGACATTACGCTCATGCCAGTAAAAAAGAGCAAAAGAAGATAAATAGAAAGAGAGCTATGGCTCTCTTTTTCTATGCTAGAATGAAGGCTAGAGCATTTTCGTTTAGTATTATTTCCATAAAAATGGTAAAATAGTAGGAGTAGAAATGGAGTTTGAGACATGAAAGTAATCGATCAATTTAAAAATAAGAAAGTACTTGTTTTAGGTTTGGCTAAGTCTGGTGAGTCTGCGGCCCGTTTGCTAGACAAGCTGGGTGCTATTGTGACAGTAAATGATGGCAAGCCTTTTGAGGAAAATCCTGCTGCTCAAAGCTTGCTGGAAGATGGGATCAAGGTTGTCACTGGTGGGCATCCTTTGGAGCTCTTGGATGAAGATTTCGCTCTGATGGTGAAAAATCCAGGTATCCCTTATAGCAATCCCATGATTGAGAAGGCTCTGGCAAAGGGGATTCAAGTCTTGACTGAGGTGGAATTGGCTTATTTGATTTCAGATGCGCCAATTATCGGTATTACTGGTTCAAATGGGAAAACAACCACAACGACGATGATTGGGGAAGTTTTAACTGCTGCTGGTCAACATGGTCTCTTATCAGGGAATATCGGCTATCCTGCTAGTCAAGTGGCTCAAACTGCGACAGCCAAGGACACGCTCGTTATGGAACTGTCTTCTTTCCAACTGATGGGTGTTCAAGAATTCCATCCTGAGATTGCGGTTATTACCAACCTCATGCCGACTCATATCGACTATCATGGTTCTTTTGAAGAGTATGTGGCAGCTAAGTGGAATATCCAGAACAAGATGACAGCAGCTGATTTCCTTGTCTTGAACTTTAATCAAGACTTGGCAAAAGAGTTGGCTAGCAAAACACAAGCCACTGTTGTTCCATTTTCAACACAGGAAAAGGTTGATGGAGCTTATTTGGAAGATGGTCAACTCTGCTTCCGTGGCGAAGTGGTCATGGCAGCTAGTGAAATCGGTGTTCCAGGTAGCCACAATGTAGAAAATGCCCTTGCGGCCATTGCAGTAGCCAAGCTACGTGGTGTGGATAACCAAACTATCAAGGAAACTCTTTCAGCCTTTGGTGGTGTCAAACACCGTCTCCAATTTGTGGATGAAATTCAGGGTGTCAAATTCTATAACGATAGTAAGTCAACCAATATCTTGGCTACTCAAAAAGCCTTGTCAGGATTTGACAACAGTAAGGTTATCTTAATTGCAGGTGGTTTGGACCGAGGCAATGAGTTTGACGAATTGGTGCCAGATATTACTGGGCTCAAGAAGATGGTTATCCTCGGTCAGTCTGCAGAACGTGTCAAACGGGCAGCAGAGAAGGCTGGTGTGACTTATGTAGATGCGACAGATATTGCTGATGCGACCCGCAAGGCTTATGAGCTTGCGACTCAAGGAGATGTGGTTCTCCTCAGTCCTGCCAATGCTAGCTGGGATATGTATGCTAACTTTGAAGTACGTGGCGACCTCTTTATCGACACAGTAGCGGAGTTAAAGGAATAATATGAAAAAAATTGTCTTTACAGGTGGGGGGACGGTTGGACACGTTACCCTCAACCTTTTGTTAATGCCTAAGTTCATCGAAGACGGCTGGGAAGTTCACTATATTGGTGATAAACACGGAATCGAACACCAAGAAATCCTCAAGTCAGGCTTGAATGTGACCTTCCATTCTATTGCGACTGGTAAGTTGCGTCGTTACTTCTCTTGGCAAAATATGCTGGATATCTTCAAAGTTGGTTGGGGAATTGTCCAATCCCTCTTTATCATGTTACGACTGCGTCCACAGGCTCTTTTTTCTAAGGGAGGATTTGTCTCTGTACCGCCGGTTATAGCAGCGCGAGTGTCAGGAGTGCCTGTCTTTATTCATGAATCTGACCTTTCTATGGGCTTGGCCAATAAAATCGCCTATAAATTTGCGACCAAGATGTATTCGACATTTGAGCAGGCTGCTGGTCTCGCAAAAGTCGAGCATGTGGGAGCAGTGACAAAGGTTTCAGATCAAAACACTCCTGAACCAGATGAATTGGTGGATATCCAAACCCACTTTGATCCTAAATTGCCAACGGTATTGTTTGTTGGTGGTTCTGCAGGAGCTCGTGTCTTTAACCAATTGGTGACAGATTATAAGCAAGAACTGACAGAGCGCTACAATATTATCAATTTCACTGGAGATTCTAGCCTCAATGAGTTGAGTCAAAATCTCTTTCGTGTTGATTATGTGACGGATCTCTATCAACCTTTGATGGAGATGGCAGATGTGGTGGTAACGCGTGGTGGTGCCAATACGATTTTCGAACTCTTGGCCATGGCGAAACTCCATCTCATCGTACCATTGGGTCGTGAAGCAAGTCGAGGAGACCAGATTGAAAATGCTGCCTATTTTGTTAAGAAAGGCTACGCAGAAGAACTTCAAGAAAGTGACTTGACCTTGGAAAGCTTGGAGGCGAAACTCAGTCACTTGCTTAGTCACAAGGATCAATACCAAGCTAGCATGAAAGCTTCGACTGAATTGAAATCTCTTGCAGATTTTTACGATCTACTAAGAAAAGACCTAGCATAAGGAATATCAATGTCAAAGGATAAGAAAAAAGAATCAAACCAGAAGCAAGAATTGTCTGAATGGCAGAAACGAAACCAGGAATACCTGAAGAAGAAGGCTGAGGAAGAAGCTGCCCTTGCTGAAGAGAAGGAAAAGGAAAAACAAGCTCGTAAGGAAGCCAACTCGAAACTATTGGAGGAATCCAAGAAATCATCGAGTGAGTCAGATGAGGAAGCCTCAAGTCCAAGCAAGGAACTATCCGAAAAAGAAGAAAAATCTCAAAAGGATGACCGGAAAGTCAAAGAGGGAAAAGAGAAGAAGAAAAAAGAAAAACCAGAGAAACCAGCCAAACCTAAAATTGCGCCTGTTCATATTTGGCGAGCTGTGAGTATCTTGGTACCCAGTGTCCTGGTCCTCCTTCTTTCAGTCTATCTATTGACTCCACTTTCGACCATCAAAAATATCGAGGTTAAGGGGAATAGTAACACCCAGGCGGATGACATCAAACAGGCTTCTGGGATTCAAGATAGTGACTATACTTTAGCTCTATTGTTGGATAAGGAAACATACGCTGAGCGAATCAAGTCCAATCATTGGATAGAATCAGCGAAGATTAACTATCAATTTCCGACTAACTTTACGATTGAGGTTAAGGAATTTGATATTGTTGGTTATTATGTGTCTGGTGAAGAGTATTATCCAATTCTTTCTAGTGGTACAGTAGAGT
>NZ_GL732466.1:359791-402235 GCF_000187645.1 Streptococcus sp. C300 | reverse complement strand
CGAGTGAGTCAGATGAGGAAGACCTCAAGTACCAAGACAAGGAACTAATACCGAAAAAGAAAGAAAAAATACTACAAAAAGGAATAGACCGGAAAAGTACAAAAGAAGGGAAAAAGAAGAAAGAAAGAAAAAAGAAAAACCAGAGAAACCAGCCAAACCTAAAATTGCGCCTGTTCATATTTGGCGAGCTGTGAGTATCTTGGTACCCAGTGTCCTGGTCCTCCTTCTTTCAGTCTATCTATTGACTCCACTTTCGACCATCAAAAATATCGAGGTTAAGGGGAATAGTAACACCCAGGCGGATGACATCAAACAGGCTTCTGGGATTCAAGATAGTGACTATACTTTAGCTCTATTGTTGGATAAGGAAACATACGCTGAGCGAATCAAGTCCAATCATTGGATAGAATCAGCGAAGATTAACTATCAATTTCCGACTAACTTTACGATTGAGGTTAAGGAATTTGATATTGTTGGTTATTATGTGTCTGGTGAAGAGTATTATCCAATTCTTTCTAGTGGTACAGTAGAGTCAACTCCTGTTGATCGCTTAAACTTGCCTGAGACTTATCTGACAGTTACCTTTAACGATGAGCAGCAGGTGAAAAAGCTGATAACAGGATTGTCTACCATCAGTGAGGATATCAAGAGTCAAATCCAGAAAATCGAATTAGCGCCGAGCAAGGCAACAGCAGATCTTTTAAAAATTACCATGCTGGATACAGATGAGATTTTGGTTCCCCTATCAGAATTGAGCAAGAAATTGCCTTATTACAGCAAAATCAAGCCACAATTGTCTGAACCGAGTGTAGTCGATATGGAGGCTGGAGCATACAGCTATACCATAGCGGATAAGCTGATAGAAGAAGCAGAAGAAAAAGCCAAGCAAGAGGCTAAGGAAGCTGAGAAGAAAAAACAGGAAGAAGAAAAGAAAAAACAAGAAGAACAGGGAAATCAAAGTCAAACGAGCCAGCAGTCACAGAGTCGTTAGACTAACTTTTTCTCTTGATTTTTGAATGGTATAGAAGTCCAGTTTCAAGTTTTTGCTTGACAAGTCCTACTATAAATAATAAAATAGAAAAAAACCTTTAAAGCAGTCCAGAGAGGCAGCTAAGGTTAGACGGTGAAAGGGTGGACTCTACCCATTTTTCGTGGAACCTTGCTGTTGGCAGGTTCCTTTTTTCATGCTCTCTAGCTTACAAAGGTAAAAGGAGAAAGGTATGCGTGAACATCGTCCAGTTATTGCTCTTGATCTTCCTAGTTTTGAGGCAGTCAAGGAATTTTTATCTCTTTTCCCAGCAGAAGAAAGTCTTTATTTAAAAGTGGGGATGGAGCTTTATTATGCGGAAGGTCCGGAAGTTGTCCGTTATTTGAAGTCACTGGGGCATAGTGTCTTTTTGGACCTCAAGCTACATGACATTCCCAATACAGTTAGATCGGCTATGAAGGTCTTATCTCAGCTTGGTGTAGACATGACCAATGTTCATGCTGCTGGTGGTGTGGAGATGATGAAGGCTGCGCGTGAAGGTCTGGGGACACAAGCCAAATTGATCGCTGTGACCCAGCTTACCTCAACGTCGGAAAGTCAGATGCAGGATTTTCAAAATATCCAAACCACTCTGCAAGAGTCTGTGATTCACTATGCCAAGAAGACAGCTGAAGCGGGCTTGGATGGTGTCGTTTGCTCGGCTCAGGAAGTGCAACTCATCAAGCAGGCCACCAATTCAGATTTTATCTGTTTGACACCGGGAATTCGTCCAGCTGGAGCTGCGGTTGGAGACCAAAAACGCGTCATGACGCCAGCGGATGCTTATCAAATCGGTAGTGACTATATCGTAGTGGGACGTCCTATTACCCAAGCTGAGAATCCTGTTGCAGCTTATCATGCTATCAAGGATGAATGGAACCAAGACAGAAATTAAAGAAATAGATTATAAAAATAAAAGGAGAATACTATGACACTTGCTAAAGATATTGCTAGCCACCTCTTGAAAATTCAGGCAGTTTACCTTAAACCAGAAGAGCCTTTTACTTGGGCATCTGGTATCAAATCGCCGATTTATACTGACAACCGTGTGACGCTAGCCTATCCAGAGACTCGTACCCTAATTGAAAATGGTTTTGTGGAAGCTATTAAAGCAAAATTTCCAGAAGTAGAAGTGATTGCAGGAACTGCGACAGCAGGAATTCCACACGGAGCTATCATTGCTGACAAGATGAACTTGCCTTTTGCCTACATCCGCAGCAAACCAAAAGACCACGGAGCTGGTAACCAAATCGAAGGTCGCATAGCTCAGGGGCAAAAGATGGTTATTGTTGAAGATCTCATTTCAACGGGTGGGTCTGTTCTTGAAGCCGTAGCAGCAGCTAAACGCGAAGGAGCCGATGTTCTTGGTGTCGTAGCTATCTTCAGCTATCAATTGCCAAAAGCAGATAAGAACTTCGCAGACGCTAGTGTAAAATTGGTGACTCTTTCAAACTACAGTGAACTAATCCACCTAGCCCAAGAAGAAGGTTACATTACGCCAGAAGGACTCGACCTCCTAAAACGCTTTAAGGAAGACCAAGAAAATTGGCAAAACGCTTAAAAGTAGAAAATCAGGTAGTCACTAGGATTATCTGATTTTTTATATGTGGGCAATAAAACAAAGCTCCCTAAAGGTAAAGAAGAATATAGGATAATGGTAGAATGAGAGTCCTCTCTTTTTTGGGGGCATATTCAGATAATCAGTTTGAAATTTCCAGACAAAATTTTTGAAAGGAATCTGAAAAAGGGTTAAGATATTTATGTAAGAAAAAAGTAAACGCTTACTTAATAAGGAGGACACTTTATGTCATATAAAACAAGCAATGCAGAAGGACCTGTAGATTTCATCAATACATATGATTTGGAGCCAATGGCGCAACAAGTCATTCCTAAAGCAGCCTTCGGTTATATCGCTAGTGGAGCAGAGGATACTTTCACTTTACGCGAGAACATCCGTGCCTTTAACCACAAACTCATCGTTCCACATACGCTTTGTGATGTTGAAAATCCAAGTACAGAGATTGAATTTGCAGGTGAAAAATTATCTTCACCCATCATTATGGCGCCTGTTGCGGCTCATAAATTGGCAAATGAACAAGGTGAAGTGGCTACTGCGCGTGGTGTGCATGAATTTGGTTCTCTCTATACAACTAGTTCCTACTCTACCGTTGACCTTCCAGAAATTACGGAAGCTCTTCAAGGGACACCTCATTGGTTCCAATTTTACTTTAGTAAGGATGACGGGATCAACCGCCATATCATGGACCGTGTGAAGGCTGAAGGCTACAAAGCGATTGTCTTGACGGCGGATGCAACTGTAGGGGGCAATCGTGAGGTCGACAAGCGCAATGGTTTTGTCTTCCCCGTTGGTATGCCAATTGTTGAGGAATACCTGCCAGAAGGTGCTGGTAAATCAATGGACTTTGTTTACAAATCAGCCAAACAACGCTTGTCTCCACGCGATGTAGAATTTATCGCTGCATACTCAGGACTTCCTGTGTATGTCAAGGGGCCACAATGCCGTGAGGACGTTGAACGCTCTCTTGCCGCAGGTGCTTCTGGTATCTGGGTAACCAACCACGGTGGCCGCCAAATCGACGGTGGGCCAGCGGCCTTTGACTCACTTCAAGAAGTCGCTGAAGCAGTTGATAAACGAGTACCAATTGTCTTTGACTCTGGTGTTCGTCGCGGTCAGCACGTCTTTAAAGCTTTGGCTTCAGGTGCAGACCTAGTGGCTATTGGGCGCCCTGTTATCTATGGCTTGGCCCTTGGTGGTAGTGTTGGTGTGCGTCAAGTCTTTGAACACTTGAATGCAGAATTGAAGACAGTCATGCAGTTATCTGGAACTCAGACTATTGAAGATGTCAAACACTTCAAACTTCGTCACAACCCATACAACCCAACCTTCCCAGTTGACCCACGTGACTTGAAATTGTATTGATAAGTAAGACGGCCTCCACCTGATGTGGGGGTTTTTCTTCGTGTATAGAAAGATTAAATCGTTATCAGAAACTATATAAATATATTTTCCAGTCAAATATCTTGCTAGGGCTTTCAAATTCTGTTATACTGGTCCAGTAATAAAATAATAAAGACATTTGGGGTGCTTTAGGCTGAGATGATACCCATTGAACCTGATACAGTTAAGACTGGCGAAGGGAAATGTGAAAAGGTTTTTTTCGTATGTTGAAGGAAACTGTCTAATCTTGTAAGGTAAACTCTAATTCTTAATTGTAATTGGGGTTTTTTTGTTTATATAAACTGGATAGGCTTGTTTAGGTAGCTCTCTGTAAATGCCCTCAATTTTCTTTAAAAGGATCAAGTGAAACTAGGATTTTGCTTGGTATCTCTTGGTGTTTTATTAATTACTAAGGAGTAAAGATAGGAGAAGTAAATATGGAAACACAAGACTATGCATTTCAGCCAGGTTTGATTGTTGGAGAATTATTAAAAAGCAGTCAGAAGGATTGGCAGGCTGCAATCAATCATCGTTTTGTCAAGGAACTTTTTGCAGGAACAATTGAGAATAATGTCTTAAAAGAATACCTAATTCAAGATTATCACTTTTTTGATGCCTTCTTATCCATGCTGGGTGCCTGCGTAGCCCACGCAGACCAGCTTGAATCCAAGCTTCGTTTTGCCAAGCAACTAGGTTTTCTTGAAGCAGATGAAGACGGCTATTTCCAAAAGGCTTTCAAAGAGTTAAAAGTAGCAGAGAATGAATATATAGAAGTGACTTTGCACCCTATAACAAAAGCCTTTCAGGAGCTAATGTATTCTGCTGTGTCTTCATCAGACTATGCCCATCTTTTGGTCATGCTGGTCATTGCAGAAGGTCTCTATTTAGACTGGGGTTCTAAAGATTTGGCACTACCTAAAGCCTATATTCATTTGGAATGGATTAATCTCCACAGAGGTCCTTTCTTTGCAGAGTGGGTTCAATTTCTAGTTGATGAACTTAATCGTGTCGGGAAAAATCGAGAAGATTTGACAGAACTTCAGGAACGCTGGAATCAAGCAGTTGCTTTGGAATTAGCCTTTTTTGATATTGGTTATGAATTATAGGACAGATTCAATACTTTTATGTAGATTAAAAGAATTAACAAACAAACTATATAAATATATTTTCCGGTCAAATATCTTGCTAGGGCTTTCAAATTCTGTTATACTGGTCCAGTAATTAAATAATAAAGACATTTGGGGTGCTTTAGGCTGAGATGATACCCATTGAACCTGATACAGTTAAGACTGGCGAAGGGAAATGTGAAAAGGTTTTTTTCGTATGGCGAAATGAACTGTCTAATCTTGTAAGGTAAACTCTAATTCTCGTTTGTAATTGGAGTTTTTTTGTTTATCAAAAGAGGATAGGCTTGTTTAGGTAGCTCTCCTTGAATGCCCCACTTTTCTTTAAAAAAGGAGTTTTTTTATGTTGAAAAAATGGCAGTTAAAAGATGTTATCTTGCTTGCTTTCTTGTCTATCTTTTTTGGTGGCGTTTTTGTGGGTTCAGGCTATCTGTTTGATATTCTCACCCTGATCTTGGCCCCTCTTGGTTTGCAGGCCTTTGCCAATGAGATCCTTTTTGGTCTCTGGTGTATGGCTGCGCCCATTGCGGCTATCTTTGTTCCAAGAATCGGAAGCGCAACGATTGGAGAAGTGCTCGCTGCACTTGCTGAAGTCCTTTATGGTAGTCAATTCGGTCTAGGCGCTCTGTTATCCGGCTTGGTTCAAGGTTTGGGAAGTGAATTTGGCTTTCTTGTGACCAAGAATCGTTATGAAAGTTGGCTCTCTCTAACTGCTAATAGTATTGGGATTACCCTTTTTAGCTTTGTCTATGAATACATTAAATTAGGTTACTATGCCTTCTCCCTTCCTTTTGTCCTTTCCTTGCTGGTGGTGCGTTTTATTTCCGTCTTTTTCTTCTGTACCATCTTGGTTCGTGCCATTGTAAAACTCTACCATCAGTTTGCAGCTGGAGGAAAGGAATAGATGGGCTTGAAATTACGGGAGATTCAGTCCCCAATCTTCTCAGAGCCAATTGATTTTACTTTTCATGCGCAAGCCTTTACCTTGTTAGTTGGGAGCAGTGGTTCAGGAAAATCCAGCCTCTTTCAAGTCATTGCCCAAGTCAGTTCTCTTCCCTATAGTGGTCAAGTCCTGATAGATGGGAGCGAAGTCAGTCAGCTTTCTATCGTCGAACGTGTCCAGACAGTTGGCATTCTCTTTCAAAATCCCAATCATCAATTTACTATGGAGAACTTGTTTGAGGAATTGATTTTTACCTTGGAGAATATCGGCCATCCTGTTCAAGAGATTGATTCTAAAATAGCAGAGGTGGTTCGGCAATGTCGTTGCGAGCCAATCTTGCACCGTCCCATTCATCACCTATCAGGTGGGGAAAAGCAAAAGGCTGCGCTAGCTGTCCTCTTTGCCATGAATCCTAGGGTCTATCTCTTGGATGAGCCCTTTGCTTCCATTGACCGCAAGAGCAGAATCGAGATATTGGAGATTCTAAAAGAGTTGGTTCTTGATGGGAAGACAGTCATCCTGTGCGACCATGATTTATCAGACTATGAAGTCTATATCGACCATATGGTGGAGCTAAGAGACGGCCAGTTAAGGGAGGTGTTTCAAATCCCTTACTCTGAGATGACACAGGTTGCTTCAAAGGAAGTTGCTTCTAGTTCAGAACTATTCCATTTGGATCGTGTGACTTGTGAGCTGGATCATCGCCCCCTCTTTTCGCTTGCGGATTTTACTATCTACCAAGGAATTTCCTGTATCTTGGGTGACAATGGTGTCGGGAAATCAACCCTCTTTCGCTCTATTCTTCAATTTCAAAAGTATAAGGGGCGAATTACTTGGAAGGGGAAAGTCCTGAAAAAGAAAAAGAGTTTGTATCGTGATCTGACCGGTGTTGTTCAGGAAGCTGAGAAGCAGTTTATCCGAGTCAGTCTGAGAGAGGAACTGCAATTAGATAGTCCAGACTCGGAAAGAAATCAGCGGATTGTCCAAGCTTTACGATATTTTAATCTGGAGCAGGCGCTTGAGAAGAGTCCCTATCAATTAAGTGGTGGCCAACAAAAGATTCTTCAGCTTTTGACCATCTTGACCAGCAAGGCTTCTGTGATCTTGCTAGATGAACCTTTTGCAGGTTTGGATGATAGAGCCTGCGACTACTTTTGTCAGTGGATGTTGGAGGAGAGCAATCAAGGAAGAAGTTTTTTGATTATTAGCCATCGTTTAGATCCCTTGATCTCTGTGGTTGATTATTGGATTGAGATGACTAGTGAGGGGCTCAGTCATCTCCAAGACGTGACCATCAGCAAACCTCTCCCATTTCTGAACAATGATACTCTAGGGGAGGTGAGGTAGTATGATCAAAGTAGCAACCAAGACACCAGTTATCAGCCTCTTCTTTCTAATTTTATCCTTGGAAACATCCTTCATTCCTTCGATTGCTCTTAATCTTTCAGTAGTCGCATTTTGCATTCTCTTCATGCTCTACCACCGTCGATTTAAAATGTTGGCTTGGATGCTTGTGCTAGCCATTTTACCATCTTTTGCTAATTACTGGGCAGTACAGTTACATGGGGATGCTTCGCAGGCAGTCATGCTTGGAACGAGGGCCTTTGTGACCGTTTGTATCGGCCTTGTCTTTATTTCCAGCATTTCCCTAAAAGAGCTTCTCTTGTACTTGGCTCAAAAGGGGTTATCACGGTCTTGGGCCTATGCCTTGATTGTGGTATTCAATGCCTTTCCCCTCATTCAGCAGGAAATCAAGTCCCTCAAGGAAGCTTGCTTATTGCGTGGTCAAAAATTGCATGTTTGGTCGCCCTTGATTTACAGCAAGGTTCTGATGACGGTCTTTAGATGGCGCCATCTCTACTTGAGGGCCCTGTCTGCACATGGATATGACGAACATGTTCATTTGGAGAATCGCTATCGGACTTTTTATATTTCTAAAAAAACAAAATTAATCTACCTGCTGTTCTTTTTATTTCTTCAAACCAGTTTATTTCTATAAAGGAGTTATTATGGAATTTACAGATATTGCGATGGAATTATCCAAGGAAGCTTGGCAGGCTTCCTTTCAGCACCCATTTGTATTACAGTTACAAGAGGGAACGTTAGAACCTTCTATTTTCCGCTATTACCTGATTCAGGATGCCTACTATCTGAAGTCTTTTTCAGAAGCCTATCACCTCTTGGCTGATAAGACTTCCAACGAGGAGATGAAAAGACTCTTGAAACAAAATGCCCAGAGTCTAGTGGAGGGTGAGTTGTTTATCCGCCAACAATTTTTCAAGGAATTAGGAATCAGCGATCAGGAAATGGAGCAACATCCAATCGCTCCCACCTGCTATCATTACATTTCTCACATTTATCGGCAATTTGAAGAGCCAAACTTGGGCATTGCTTTTGCTAGTTTGCTCCCATGTCCTTGGCTATACCATGATTTGGGCAAGGAACTTAATCGCAAACCATCCCCGAATCCTCTTTATCAACAGTGGATTGAAACCTATATCACCGATGAATTAGAGCAGCAGATTAAAGAGGAAGAAGTCCTGGTCAATCAGCTCTATCGAGAAAGCGACGAGACGGACAAACAAAAAATGCTAGAGGCTTTCCACCGAAGTGTCCACATGGAAGCCAAGTTTTGGGAGATGGCTTACCAACATCAAACCTGGACGAGTGATTTGTAGTCCTTAGAAACAGAGAAGAAATAGAAAATGAGAAACCACCAACTACAAGTTCACAAATTAACCATTTTATCCATGATGATTGCTCTTGACGTAGTTCTTACACCCATCTTTCGAATTGAAGGGATGGCACCAATGTCCAGTGTAGTCAACATTCTTGCAGGAATCTTGATGGGGCCTGTTTATGCCTTGGTCATGGCTACAGTCACAGCCTTTATCCGTATGTCTACTCAAGGTATTCCGCCCTTGGCCCTCACAGGAGCTACTTTTGGAGCCCTCCTTGCAGGTCTCTTTTATAAGTACGGTCGAAAATTTCATTATTCTGCCCTAGGAGAAATCTTGGGAACAGGGATTATCGGTTCTATTGTTTCCTATCCTGTCATGGTTCTCTTTACGGGATCTGCGGCCAAGCTCAGCTGGTTTATCTACACTCCTCGATTTTTCGGAGCAACCTTGATCGGTACAGCCATAGCTTTTCTTGCCTTTCGATTTTTAATCAAGCAGGAATTCTTTAAAAAAGTACAAGGATATTTCTTTGGTGAAAGGATAGACTGATGCAGGAATTTACAAATCCCTTTCCTCTAACCTCCAGCTCCTTAATTCACTGCATCACCAATGAGATTTCTTGTGAGATGCTGGCCAATGGGGTTTTAGCTCTGGGATCTAAACCTGTCATGGCAGATGATCCCCGTGAGGTCCTTGATTTTACCAAACAAAGCCAAGCTCTTTTCATCAATTTGGGGCATTTGTCTGCTGAGAAGGAAAAAGCAATCCGTATGGCAGCTTCTTGTGCAGCTCAAACTTGTCTCCCAATGGTAGTAGATGCGGTTGGCGTAGCAGCATCTCCCATTCGTAAGGGACTAGTTAGAGATCTTTTAGAATACAAGCCCACGGTCCTTAAAGGAAATATGTCGGAAATCCGAAGTCTTGTTGGTTTAAAGCACCACGGAGTCGGGGTTGATGCTAGCCATAAGGATCAAGAAACTGAGGATCTGCTTCAAGCCTTGAAAGACTGGTGTCAGACCTATTCTGGTATGTCATTCTTAGTCACTGGCCCCAAGGACCTCATCGTTTCGGAAAATCAGGTTGCAATATTGGGAAATGGCTGTGACGAATTAGACTGGATAACAGGGACAGGAGACTTGGTTGGAGCCTTGACAGCCGTTTTTCTTAGCCAAGGAAAGACTGCCTTTGAAGCTTCTTGCCTAGCGGTCTCTTATCTCAATATCGCTGCTGAGAGAATAGTTGTTCAAGGAATGGGATTGGAAGGTTTTCGTTACCAAGTTCTCAATCAACTCTCTCTCCTAAGAAGAGACGAAAATTGGCTAGAAGCCATCAAAGGAGACTTTTATGAATAGAGAAGCACTCAGACTATATCTGGTCACCAATCGCTACCAAGATTCCTTGGAAAGCTTTCTTGAAAAAGTTGAGACAGCCTGCCGTTCAGGTGTTACCATCATCCAGCTACGAGAAAAAAATCTCACTACCAACCAATACTATCAGCTGGCAAAACAAGTCAAGGAAATAACAGATGCCTATCAAGTACCCTTGATAATCGATGATCGTTTGGATGTTTGTCTCGCGGTTGATGCTGCAGGTCTGCATATTGGCGACGATGAGCTACCAGTTTCGGTTGCCCGCCAAGTCTTGGGTCCTGAAAAAATCCTCGGTATCACTGCTAAAACAGTTAAAAGAGCCCTCGAAGCAGAAACATCGGGTGCGGATTACTTGGGAACAGGAGCCATTTTCCCGACTACGACCAAAGAAAATGCACCCATCACTCTGATTTCAACCTTGAAAACCATTTGCCAAACGGTTGCCATTCCAGTAGTTGCTATTGGAGGCTTGACGTCAGAGAACATTGACCAACTTAGCGGTACGGGTATAGCTGGAGTAGCAGTCGTACGCGATCTGATGCAGGCAGAAGATATAGAAGCAAAAACGCAAGCTTTTTTAACAAAGCTGGATGACATTATTTCCTAATCAAAAACTCTCTAATTCCCTTATAGTGGGAACTAGAGAGTTTTTTCTTAATCTTTAAAGCTTGTATGGTTGACTGGACCAGAACCATGACCGAGTTGAGGGGCATCTTGGATGGCTTTTGTGATAAAGGCCTTGGCCTTATCGACTGCCTGATAAAGGGTCTTCCCCTTGGCTAGTTCAGCCGTAATCACTGCAGCAAAAGTACATCCAGTACCATGGGTGTGACAGGTTTGAATTCTAGGACTTTCCCAGACAAATTGCTCCTCCTTAGTAAAGAGGAAATCCTTGGCACCGCCTTCGAGATGGCCACCTTTGATTACCACAGACTGAGGACCAAATTCTTTTAAAATCAGGCGACCGGCACGTTGCATGTCTTCTGGATCATGGATTGAAAAACCAACAATCTCTTCTGCCTCAGGAAGATTGGGGGTGATAATAGTCGCAAGAGGAAGCAGGTTTGTTTTTAGGAAGCTTCTCGCACTGGTATCAATCAGGGTGTCCCCACTCGTAGCGACCATAACAGGGTCCAGCACATAGGGACAATCCAGCTTTTTAAGATAGGGTTGGATGATCTCCATGATCTCAGTAGTTGCCAACATCCCTGTTTTTACAGCCTGAGGCTTGATATCCGAAAAGACACTATCCAATTGAGCTTCCAGCATTTGGTTTGAGACGTGCTCGATTAATTGAACGCCTCTGGTATTTTGAGCGACAAGACTGGTCACAACGGCCATTCCATAGACATCTCTAGCTTGGAATGACTTTAAATCAGCCATAATGCCAGCACCGCCACTAGGGTCAGTCCCTGCAATGGTTAGAGCAACGGGTAAATAAGTCATCTAAAACCTCCCAACCAACTGAAGTTTGTATTCTAAAGAACAAGCTAGTCTGTTTTAGGAAAGCAATAGAAGACAAGTAGTCCTCATTATCATTTCCACTTCCATCAGCTAGCATTACCTAGATTGAGTCAAAGGGATCTAACAGTTGTTAATCTCAGCTTTACGCACCCCTAGTGGTTGTTTTCTTTTTTCTTCAGTATAGCATATTTTTATAGTTTATATAGTAAAATTTGACTGCAAATCTCTCGTTACATGATTAAAATTCTATTTTTCGAAAAAATAATAAAAATTATAGTTGACAAATGTAGATTTTCGGAGTATACTAATAACTGTAATCTACAAATGTAGATTTAGGAGGTGTGATTATGCAGATTTCAGATGCAGAATGGCAGGTCATGAAGATTATTTGGATGCAAGGGGAGCAGACCAGTACGGATTTGATCATGGTTCTGGCGGAGCGGTTCGACTGGTCCAAGTCAACCATTCAAACTCTTTTGGCTCGTTTGGTTGAGAAAGAGTGTCTGACAAGGAAAAAAGAAGGCAAGTCCTTTGTCTATTCAGCCCTTTTAACTTTGGACCAAAGTCGGGATTTGCTTATTAAAGATATTAAAGACAAGGTTTGTTCCCGTAGGATTAAGAACTTGTTGGCTGATTTGATTGCTGAATGTGATTTTACTCTGGCTGACTTGGAAGGCTTGGAAGAAGTGATTTCTAAGAAGAAATCAAGCGCTGTAACAGAAGTAAGATGTAATTGTATGTAAAGGAGACGCTATGTTAAATCTATTTGTATCTATTGTTGTTTTAGGAATGATTGCTTTTATCCTCTTTTGGTTTTTCAAAAAACCGCAAGAAGATGCTAAGAGAGCTCAGCAAAAGAATGGCTATCAAGAAATTCGAGTGGAGGTCATGGGAGGATATACTCCAGAAACCATTATCCTCAAAAAATCGCAACCTGCTCGCATTATTTTTGATCGAAAAGATCCTTCACCTTGCTTGGATCAAATCGTTTTCCCAGATTTTGGAGTGCATGCGGACTTGCCTATGGGTGAGGAGTATGTAGTGGAAATCACACCTGAACAGGCTGGAGAGTATGGTTTCTCTTGTGGCATGAATATGATGCACGGTAAGATGATTGTAGAATAGGAGAATATTATGACTGAAATCGTAAAAGCAAGTCTTGAAAATGGTGTTCAAAAAATCCGTATCACGGCAGACAAAGGCTACCATCCAGCCCACATCCAGCTTCAAAAAGGAATTCCCGCTGAAATTACTTTTCATCGTACAACTCCTTCAAACTGTTATAAGGAAATTCTGTTTGAAGAAGAAGGCATCTTGGAACCAATCGGCGTAGATGAAGAGAAGACAATTCGTTTTACACCTCAAGAGTTGGGTGAGCATGCATTCTCATGTGGTATGAAGATGCAAAAGGGAAGTTATACCGTAGTTGAGAAGACTCGAAAATCTTTGTCACTTTTGCAACGTTTTTGGATTACTAGTATCTTTACTGTGCCTCTTGTGATTATCATGATTGGGATGTCGACAGGAGGAATTAGTCACCAAGTCATGCGTTGGGGCACCTTTTTAGCCACAACACCCATCATGCTAGTAGCAGGTGGTCCTTATATCCAGAGTGCTTGGGCCAGCTTTAAAAAGCGCAATGCCAACATGGATACCCTGGTTGCTCTGGGAACCCTAGTGGCCTATTTCTATAGCTTAGTTGCCCTCTTCGCTGGTCTCCCCGTTTACTTTGAAAGTGCTGCATTTATCTTCTTCTTCGTTCTTTTAGGGGCAGTTTTTGAGGAGAAAATGCGAAAAAACACTTCCCAAGCTGTGGAGAAATTACTTGATTTGCAAGCTAAAACAGCAGAAGTCTTGCGTGATGACCGCTATGTTCAAGTCCCTTTGGAGCAAGTCAAGGTAGGTGACCTGATTCGCGTTCGACCAGGTGAAAAAATTGCCGTTGATGGGACTGTCTTAGAAGGTGAAACGAGTATTGATGAATCAATGGTGACTGGGGAAAGTATTCCAGTCGATAAATCAGTTGGAGATGCTGTCATTGGTTCAACCATCAATAATAGTGGTACGATCATCTTTAGAGCTGAAAAAGTTGGTTCTGAGACTATGCTGGCTCAGATTGTGGACTTTGTGAAAAAAGCGCAAACGAGTCGTGCTCCTATTCAAGATTTGACCGACAAGATTTCAGGGATTTTTGTACCAGCAGTTGTCATTTTAGGACTTCTTACTTTTTGGGTCTGGTTTGTTTTACTTGGAGATAGCTTTGTGACTTCTCTTCTTTATGGAGTAGCAGTTTTGATTATTGCCTGTCCTTGTGCACTAGGACTCGCGACACCGACAGCACTCATGGTAGGAACAGGACGAAGTGCCAAGATGGGGATTCTTCTCAAAAATGGTACAGTTTTACAGGAAATCCAAAAAGTCCAAACGGTTGTTTTTGATAAGACAGGAACCTTGACCGAAGGGAAGCCAGTAGTGACAGATGTTATCGGTGATGAAAGAGAAGTGCTAAGTTTGGCTGCTTCACTGGAAGATGTATCTCAACACCCGCTAGCTCAAGCTATTGTTAATCGTGCATCTGAACTAGGAATTAGCCTTTACCCAGTGGAAAACTTCCAAGCCTTGCATGGAAAAGGTGTGACTGGGATTATCAATGGGAAACAAGTCTTGCTGGGGAATTCTAAACTTTTAGCTGACCTTGCTATTCCACATGATTATCAAGAACGATTTGATTTGCTTGAGAAAGAAGCAAAAACAGTTGTCTTCCTATCCGTAGATGGTCAGTTAAAAGGCTTAATTGCCTTGCAGGATGTCCCTAAGGAAAATGCTCGAGAAGCCATTGCTAAATTAAAGAAACGCGGCCTCAGAACGGTCATGCTTACTGGAGATAATGTTGGAGTAGCCCATGCTATTGCAGAGCAAATTGGGATCGAAGAAGTGATTGCAAATGTCTTGCCAGAGGAAAAGGCACATGAAATTCACAAGCTTCAAAAGAATGGCAAATTGGCCTTTGTTGGAGATGGTATCAATGATGCGCCGGCCCTCAGTGTAGCAGATGTGGGGATTGCTATGGGAGCTGGAACAGATATTGCCATCGAGTCAGCAGATTTGGTGTTGACAACTAATAACCTCCTAGGAGTGGTTCGTGCCTTTGACATGAGCAAGAAAACCTTCAATCGAATTCTGCTCAATCTTTTCTGGGCCTTTATCTACAATGTCGCCGGAATTCCGATTGCAGCAGGAGTCTTTTCAGGAATTGGTCTCGTTCTCAATCCAGAACTGGCAGGTCTAGCTATGGCCTTTAGTTCTGTATCTGTTTTAACCAGTTCACTCATGCTAAACTTTAGTAAAATAGACTAAAAGCGAGCTTGCTCGCTTTTTATACTCTTCAAAAATCTCTTCAAACCACGTCAGCTCTATCTGCAACCTCAAAACAGTGTTTTGAGCAACCTGCGGCTAGCTTCCTAGTTTGCTCTTTGATTTTCATTGAGTATTATTATAAAACAGATATTAAAAACGTTTTCAAACTGTACTGTAATAGAGAATAAAAACTTCTGAGCACATTCTTAGGATACCCAAAACAAATGTGGTAAAGTAGTAGAGTAAAAATTTGCTGAAACGTTTCCAATTAGTATATGAAAACGGATTTATCAAGTTTTAAAAATATTTGAAGGAGAGTTATCATTATGACTCAAGGGAAAATTACTGCATCTGCAGCAATGCTTAACGTATTGAAAACATGGGGAGTAGACACAATCTACGGTATCCCATCAGGAACACTCAGCTCATTGATGGACGCTTTGGCTGAAGACAAAGATATCCGCTTCTTGCAAGTTCGCCACGAAGAAACAGGTGCTCTTGCAGCGGTTATGCAAGCTAAATTCGGTGGCTCAATCGGAGTTGCAGTTGGTTCAGGTGGTCCAGGTGCGACTCACTTGATTAACGGTGTTTACGATGCAGCTATGGATAACACTCCATTCCTTGCTATCCTTGGATCACGTCCTGTTAACGAACTTAACATGGATGCCTTCCAAGAATTGAACCAAAACCCAATGTACAACGGTATCGCTGTCTACAACAAACGTGTAGCTTACGCTGAGCAATTGCCAAAAGTAATCGACGAAGCTTGCCGTGCTGCAGTTTCTAAAAAAGGTCCAGCTGTTGTTGAAATCCCAGTAAACTTCGGTTTCCAAGAAATCGATGAAAACTCATACTACGGTTCAGGTTCGTACGAACGTTCATTCATCGCTCCTGCCTTGAACGAAGTTGAAATCGACAAAGCTGTTGAAATCTTGAACAATGCTGAACGTCCAGTTATCTATGCTGGTTACGGTGGTGTTAAAGCTGGTGAAGTGATTACTGAATTGTCACGTAAAATCAAAGCACCAATCATCACAACTGGTAAAAACTTTGAAGCCTTTGAATGGAACTATGAAGGTTTGACAGGTTCTGCTTACCGTGTTGGTTGGAAGCCAGCCAACGAAGTGGTCTTTGAAGCAGACACAGTTCTTTTCCTTGGTTCAAACTTCCCATTTGCTGAAGTTTACCAAGCATTCAAGAATACTGAAAAATTCATCCAAGTGGATATCGACCCTTACAAACTTGGTAAACGTCATGCCCTAGACGCTTCAATCCTTGGTGATGCAGGTCAAGCAGCTAAAGCTATCCTTGACAAAGTGAACCCAGTTGAATCTACTCCATGGTGGCGTGCAAACGTTAAGAACAACCAAAACTGGCGTGATTACATGAACAAAATCGAAGGTAAAACTGAGGGTGAATTGCAATTGTATCAAGTTTACAATGCAATCAACAAACATGCTGATCAAGACGCTATCTACTCAATCGACGTAGGTGACACTACTCAAACATCTACTCGTCACCTTCACATGACACCTAAGAACATGTGGCGTACATCTCCACTCTTTGCGACAATGGGTATTGCCCTTCCTGGTGGTATCGCTGCTAAGAAAGACAATCCAGATCGCCAAGTATGGAACATCATGGGTGACGGTGCATTCAACATGTGCTACCCAGACGTTATCACAAACGTTCAATACGACCTTCCAGTTATCAACGTTGTCTTCTCAAATGGTAAATATGCCTTCATCAAGGACAAATACGAAGACACAAACAAACACTTGTTTGGTTGTGACTTCCCTAATGCTGACTATGCGAAAATCGCTGAAGCTCAAGGTGCTGTAGGATTTACAGTTGACCGTATCGAAGACATCGATGCAGTTGTTGCAGAAGCTGTTAAACTCAACAAAGAAGGTAAAACTGTTGTGATCGATGCTCGCATCACTCCACACCGTCCACTTCCAGTAGAAGTACTTGAATTGGATCCAAAACTTCACTCAGAAGAAGCAATCAAAGACTTCAAGGAAAAATACGAAGCAGAAGAACTCGTACCATTCCGCCTCTTCTTGGAAGAAGAAGGATTGCAATCACGCGCAATTAAATAATTCCTTCGTGGAACTTAAAAAGATCGGAGCAATCCGGTCTTTTTCTGGAGGATAGTAAATGAATTTAAATCAATTAGATATTATCGTTTCAGATGTTCCCCAAGTCTGTGCTGACTTGGAGCGTATTTTGGATAAAAAGCCCGATTATGTTGATGACAGTTTTGCTCAGTTTACGATTGGCAGTCACTGTCTCATGTTGTCCCAAAATCATTTGATTCCTTTGGAAGATTTTCAGTCAGGAATCATTCTTCATATCGAGGTTGAGGATGTAGACCAGAATTACCAACGGTTGAAAGAACTTGGTATCCAGGTTTTAAACGGACCAACTGTAACCGATTGGGGAACAGAGTCCTTATTAGTTAAAGGGCCTGCTGGTCTAGTGATTGATTTTTATCGTATGAAGTAGGTAATTCTATTATCAAATTTTTTATCTAAACATTCTTGGAGTGAAACTTAAAAAGATCGGAGCAATTCGATCTTTTTTGTATTTATGCGACTTTCAGTCCGTCTCGCTCCGTTAGGTGCGAGACAAAAAACCACCCGTTTTCACGGGTGGTTATGATTTCTACACTTATTGTTTGGCTTCCTGTTTTAATTGTTGCACCTGTTCCTCGTACTGGACAAGCTCCCTGTCTTTTATATTGATAGTCGCTTCTGCTTCAGCAATGCGGCTTCTCAGATCTTGAGTCTTGTTATGGTGATAGCTAATACCAATAGCACTACCAGCAATGATCCCGATTACTAGACAAGTAAAAATCACCAAAATCAAGGGAGCAGATAGTTGTGTAAAGACAAGACTGACAGTTACTGTTTGACGATTGAGTAGACCAAATGAGATCACAATGACTAATAAGCTCAAACCGCCAATTAGATAAGCCTTATCTTTCAGTGACAATTCATTAAATTTTTTTAGCATAAGTTCCTTTTCTCCTGACTATGTTGATAGAAAACTACACACCATTTAGGTATTAACAAAATTCATTTTACTAGAAAATTTCGATACTGTCAATAATTTCTAACGGCTTATTTACCATCAATCAATCGATTCATTGAAAAGGAGTATTCATTTTCTAATATTTGATTGAGTAAACAGAACGGAGCAATCCGGTCTTTTTTCTGTTCCCTCTTTCTTATCACAAGATTGTGATAGTTTACATCTTCATAACAAAAGCTTCAAAGTCTTGATTGTTTTGAAAAAAAGATTATAAAATATGATTCATAATGATGAAAGAGGATTTGAAAATGTCTGAAAAACAAATGAAAATTTTGGGTTGGGTAGCGACCTTCATGTCTGTTATGATGTATGTGTCTTACTTCCCACAAATCATGAACAACTTGGCTGGTCAAAAAGGCAACTTCATCCAACCCTTAGTCGCAGCCATTAACTGTAGTCTTTGGGTTTACTACGGTCTTTTCAAAAAGGAAAGAGATATTCCACTTGCAGCTGCCAATGCACCGGGTATCGTTTTTGGTCTAGTAACGGCTATCACAGCTTTGATTTAAAAATAAGACTGGTTTCAGTCTTTTCTTCGTATATATAAAAGTAAGTTTAGTGCTATCATCATCCAGAGAGTTCAAAACTTTTTGCCTCCTTTTTAGTATAATAGAAGTAATAAATCAATCGAGGTAAAGTGATGACAAAAATACTACAATTTCCAGAGGGCTTCCTCTGGGGTGGTGCTACGGCTGCTAATCAATGTGAGGGTGCTTATAATTTAGACGGTCGTGGGTTGGCGAACGTGGATGTGGTACCGATTGGTCCAGATCGTGAGGCCATTATTACAGGTCAGAAAAAGATGTTTTCTTTTGAGGAGGGCTATTTTTACCCAGCAAAGGAAGCCATTGATATGTACCATCATTACAAGGAAGATATTGCGCTTTTTGCAGAAATGGGATTTAAAACCTATCGACTTTCCATCGCTTGGACTCGGATTTTTCCTAAGGGAGATGAAGCAGAGCCAAATGAAGCTGGTCTAGCCTTTTATGAGGATTTGTTTAAGGAGTGCCACAAGCATGGGATCGAGCCACTGGTGACCATCACGCATTTCGATTGCCCCATGCACTTAATCAGGGAGTACGGAGGTTGGCGCAATCGTCGCATGTTGGACTTTTACGCAAATCTTTGTCGCACCCTCTTTACCCGTTACAAGGGCTTGGTCAAGTACTGGCTCACCTTCAACGAAATCAATATGATTCTGCATGCCCCCTTTTTAGGAGCTGGGATTTGTTTTGAAGAAGGAGAAAATCAAGATCAGGTCAAATACCAAGCAGCCCACCATGAGTTAGTAGCCTCGGCTATGGCGACTAAAATTGCTCACGAAATTGATCCAGAAAACAAGGTGGGATGTATGTTGGCAGCAGGGCAATATTATCCTAACACTGCCCATCCGAGAGACTACTGGGCAGCTATGGAGCAAGACCGCAAGAGTTACTTCTTTATTGATGTCCAAGCGCGTGGGGAATACCCAAACTATGCCAAGAAGCAGTGGGAGCGTGAGGGGATAGAAATTGAAATGACGACAGAAGATTTAGACTTGTTAAAGAATCACACTGTTTACTTTGTTTCCTTCTCTTATTATGCGAGCCGAGTGGCTTCAGGCGATCCAGAATGACGGATCTGACAGCTGGAAATGTCTTTGCCTCTATCAAAAATCCCTATCTGGAATCCTCAGAATGGGGGTGGCAGATTGACCCACTGGGACTTCGAATCACCCTCAATGCCATCTGGGATCGTTATCAAAAGCCTATGTTCATTGTAGAAAATGGACTCGGTGCTATGGACACGCCGGATGAAAATGGCTATGTAGCAGATGACTATCGGATTGCTTATCTAGAAGCCCACATCAAGGCTATGCGAGATGCTATTTACCAAGATGGCGTTGAATTGCTTGGTTATACGACTTGGGGTTGTATAGATCTGGTTTCAGCTGGAACAGGCGAGATGAACAAGCGCTATGGTTTTATCTATGTGGATCGTGATAATGCAGGTCAAGGAAGTCTCAAACGGGGCAAGAAGAAATCATTCTACTGGTACAAGGATGTCATTGCCAGCAATGGTGCAAGTATTAAGTAGAGCACATTTGTTCACTATTTTTATAAAATCTTCTCCCTACTTTATAATGTGTGAAAAAGAGTTCAATTAGACCTGGCTTTTTGCTATAATGAGGTGAGAAAAACAGACAGGAGAATAAGATGTCAGAACCATTATTTTTACAATCAGTTATGCAAGAAAAAATCTGGGGTGGAACCAAGCTACGTGATGAGTTTGGCTACGATATCCCAAGTGAAAAAATCGGAGAATACTGGGCTATTTCAGCCCACCCAAATGGAGTTTCAAAGGTCGCTAATGGGCACTACGAGGGAACAGACCTAGCTACTTTGTATGCAGTACACCGTGAATTGTTTGGCAACCGTCCAGAACCTGTATTTCCACTCTTGACCAAGATTCTGGATGCCAACGACTGGCTCAGTGTCCAAGTTCACCCAGACGATGCCTATGGTCTAGAACATGAAGGCGAACTCGGAAAAACAGAGTGCTGGTACATCATCGCTGCGGATGAAGGTTCAGAGATTATCTACGGTCACAATGCCAAATCAAAAGAAGAACTCCGCCAGCAAATTGAGGACAAGAACTGGGATGCCTTGCTGACAAAAGTACCAGTTAAAGCTGGAGATTTCTTCTATGTACCAAGTGGTACCATGCACGCTATTGGGGCGGGTATCTTGATTCTTGAAACCCAGCAGTCTAGCGATACCACCTACCGTGTCTATGACTTTGACCGTAAGGATGACAAGGGCAACTTGCGTGAACTTCACCTTGAAAAATCCATCGATGTTTTGAACATTGGTGAGCCTGCTAATAGCCGTCCAGTAACTGTCAAAGCTGATGATTTGCGTTCCACTCTCCTTGTATCCAATGACTTCTTCGCCGTTTACAAGTGGGAAATTACTGGAAAAGTTGACTTCGAAAAGACAGCTGACTATAGCCTGTTCAGCGTCTTATCTGGCCAAGGTCAACTGACTGTTGAAGGAAAAAATTATCCAATCCAAAAAGGGAGCCACTTTATCCTACCAAGTGATGTTGAAGCTTGGACCTTGGAAGGGCAAGGTTTGGAATTGATTGTTAGCCATCCATAAAAAAAGAAAGGGCCTGAGTTTACTACTCAAGTCCTTTTTGATTACATAAATTGGGCGATAAAAACCACAATGATGATAATAGGAATGATGAAACGAAGGAGGAAAAGCCAGACTTGGAAAAGTCCTTGTTTCCATGCTCTTTCATCAAGATGGAGTTCCTCCTTAGCATGAGCCTTCTTAAAGATGTAGCCTGTAAAAAGTGACAGGCAGAGGGCTCCAAATGGCATGAGGAGATTGGAAACCAAGAAATCCATAGCATCAAAGAAGGTCTTCCCAAAGATGTGAACATCCGACATAACACCGTAAGATAGGGCTGAAGGAATCCCGAGGATAAAGGTTAAAATCCCTAACATAGCACTCCATTTAGCACGTTTGCTGTTGTCCTGGTTGGTGATATTGCCCACATTGATCTCCAGCATCACGACAGAAGAAGTAACCGTTGCAAAGAGGAAAAGTAAGAGGAAAAGGATGTAGAAAATGGTTCCAAAAGGCATCTTGTCAAAGAGTTGAGGCAAGACGATAAAGAGCAGGCTTGGTCCCCCTTCAGACTGGATATTGAAGACTGACATGGCTGGGAAAATGGCTAGACCTGCCATGATGGATACCGAGATATTCATGGCTACGATGGAAATACCTGACTGGACCAGATTGGTTTTCTTGTCCAAGTAGGATGCATAGGTCAGCATAGCTGTCACCCCTAGTGAGAGGGCAAAGAAAGATTGTCCCAGAGCATAGAGGAGACCAGCGCTAGTTAGTTTTGAGAAGTCTGGTTTGAGGAAGTAGAGAACGCCGTCCATGGCATTTGGCAAGCTGAGCGAGCGCCCAATAATCACGACAAAGATGATAAAGAGCAGGGGCATCATGACTTTCGAGGCTCTTTCAATCCCTTTTTGAACTCCACGTGATACAATAAAGATATTCAATAAGATAAAGGCAGCCTGTGCGCCAAGGGCAATGGCTGGATTTGAAATGATTGAAGTAAATAACTGAGCATAATCACCCGTACCGCCAAGCTGGAATAATTTCCCAAACTCAATACCCAGATAGACTAAAATCCATCCTCCGATAACACTGTAAAAGGAGAGGAGGATAAAGAGGGCAAAGGCACCAATCCAACCGATAAAGTTGTACTTGTTATTCTTGCCTAGTTTTCCAAAGGTTTTGATAGCGGAAACGCCAGCACTACGGCCAAGGGCAAACTCAGCCAGCAGGAGCGGGAAGCCGATTAAAATAGTGGAAATGAGAAAGACTAGTAAAAAGCCTCCCCCACCATTAGCAGCAGTCATGTAGGGGAACTTCCAAACGGCTCCAAGTCCGATAGCTGAACCAGCAGATGCTAGGATAAAGCCTAGTTTCGAGCCCCATTGCGATTTTTCTGACATAGTTGAAACTCCGATCTCCTTTTTCAAAATAAGAAAAGGCTACTTGAGTTGTCAAATAGCCCTCTCTCAATGGCTCTCTATGAGCCTTCTGTTTGATTGATAGACTTGACTATCCTATCATGTTTTCAAAGGTCTGTCAAGAAAACCATTTTCAAGTTTTCACACCTTTCTCAAAAAGTTAAAAATTTTTCGCAAAAACGCTTGACTCTGACCTAAGGGGAAGGGTTATACTATCCTTGTAAGGAGGAAATCATGTACCATATAAAAGAAGCTGCGCAGCTTTCAAGTGTCTCTGTTAAGACCCTGCATCACTACGATAAGATAGGGCTCTTGGTTCCCTTAAAGTCGGAAAACGGCTATCGAACCTATAGTCAGGAGGATTTGGAACGACTTCAGGTCATTCTGTACTACAAATATCTAGGCTTTTCTTTAGAAAAAATAGCAGAGCTGTTAAAGGAAGAAAGGACAGATTTATTGCCTCATTTGACCAGGCAGTTGGACTATTTGACCCAAGAAAGGCAACATCTGGATACCTTGATTTCCACCTTGCAAAAAACCATTCAAGAACAAAAAGGAGAAAGAAAAATGACGATTGAGGAAAAATTCACTGGATTTAGCTATCAAGACAATCAAAAATACCACCAAGAAGCGGTAGAGAAGTATGGTCAAGAAGTCATGGGCCAAGCGCTTGAACGCCAAAAAGGTCGCGAAGATGAGGCTGCTGCCGCCTTTAACCAAGTCTTTCAAGCTTTAGCTCAAAACCTTAAAAATGGACTAGCTGCAACAGCAACCGAAAACCAAGAAGAAGCAGCTAAACTCTTGCAAGCTATTCGTACTTATGGATTTGACTGCTCTATTGAAGTCTTCGGTCATATTGGTAAAGGCTACGTCTACAACCCAGAGTTTAAGGAAAACATTGACAAGTTTGGACCTGGTACAGCTCAATACACATCAGATGTCATTGCTGCTTACGTTCAGACAAATGCAGAATAAATAGGCTAGGAATTTCCTAGCCTATTTTTTACTTCAAGTCATAAAGCCAGTCGTCACCGTCTTTGTAGTAAAAGAATTCACTGAGATTCTCTTCTAAAAAAACACGAAGCATATCAGACATATCATCAGTAGCAAGTTTTAGATGAGAAAGATTTTCAAAGTTCTCCCACCAAACTTTCCCTTCGTCTGAAGACTGGAGTTCACCAGAAAAGTGTTCTGTTTTGTAAAAGAGGACTACATAACGATAATCCTTGTCATCGTACCAGTTTTTGATACCACAGAGTTGGGGTTTGGAAATGGTCAGACCAGTTTCTTCTTTCACTTCACGAATGACAGCATCGACAAAGGATTCGCCATGTTCAACATGACCGCCAGGAAAAGTAATACCAGGCCAGTCAGGATTAACTCGGTCTTGGACCAGGACCTTGTCTCCATTTTGAATCATACACATATTGACAAATTCAACTGTTTCTCTTCTATTCATTCTTCACTACCTTTGATTTTTAATCATAATGCAGACTTCCTGCCACCCAGCCGGTGCAGAGGGCAGAAGTAATGTTAAAGCCACCCGTGTGGGCATTGATATCCAGTACCTCGCCAGCAAAGTGGAGGCCAGGAACGAGCTTACTTTCAAGGGTTTTAGGATTGATTTCCTTAAGACTGACACCGCCTTTGGTGACAAAGGATTTGGCAAGAGACATTTTGCCAGTCACAGGGATTTTGAGGGCTTTGATGGACTGGAGAAGTTGTTCGCGTTCCTTTTCAGTCAGTTGTTTGACTTTATCAGGATAGCCTTGCACCAAAAATTCTGCCAAGCGTTCTGGAAGCAAGGTTCTTAAAGTATTCTTCAAGGATTTTTCCCGATTTTCTTCTAGAAATGTAATCAAGTCCTTCTCAGAAAGTTGGGGCAAAACATCTAGCGAGAGAACCTCCCCGCCCTTGACAAAACTAGACATACGCAAGGCAGCAGGGCCCGACAAACCAAAGTGGGTAAAGAGCAGATCGTGAGTGATGACATGCTTACCATAGCTTAAGGTCACATCGTCTAGTGAAATCCCTTGAAGCGCTTTGTGTGGAAAATCAGTCAACAAAGGACTTTCAGCGGCTTCAAGCTCAGTAATGGTATGCTTAAAATGGCGGGCAATCTCATGTCCAAAACCAGTCGAACCAGTAGAAGGATAGGATTTACCACCAGTTGTGACAATGAGTTTTTCACAAGTGAAGGTTTGGTCTGCGGACTTAAGGACAAACTGGTCGTCTATCTTTTTAACCGAAACAATTTCTGTTTGAGTAGCAACTTGACCACCGAGCTCAGTGATTTTCTTTTCTAGTGTCTTGATAATAGTCCGAGACTTATCACTAGCAGGAAAGACGCGTCCGTGGTCCTCGACCTTAAGTTTAACACCATTTTCCGTAAAAAAGTTGATGATATCGTGGTTATCAAACTGGGAAAAGACACTGTATAAAAAGCGCCCGTTACCAGGAATTCCAGCCATTAGGTCATCTAAGGTTCCATTGTTGGTTACATTACAACGACCACCACCCGTTCCAGCTAATTTTTTTCCAAGTTTGCGATTTTTTTCGATGAGAAGAGTTTTCTGACCATAAAAGCTACTGGAAATGGTAGCCATCATGCCAGCAGGTCCACCACCGATGACAATAGTATCAAAATGTTTCATAGCTCTATTGTACCACAAAAAACAAGAGATGCTTGGCATCTCTTGTTGCTCATAATCTTAGTTAATTTCATATCCCATCAACAAACCGCCATCTTCTGCATAGAAACTGCAGAGACCAGACGTAGGGATGATTTTGATATCCGCTTGCGGGAAGGTTTCCAGCAAGCGTTCTGACAATTGCTGACAGAATTTTTCATTGCTGCGATGAGCCATGACGATACGGCCACCAGCGTAGCCAGCCTTGATGAGTTCTTCATAGGCTGCTTGAAGGGATTTTTTTGGTCCACGCGCTTTTTGGAGTAGTTCTAGGGTTCCAGTTTCACTTGCTTCCCCAACCATACGGATGTTGAGAAGACCGACAACTGTACCGATAAGCTTACTCAAACGGCCATTTTTTACCAAGTTATCAACCTTAGCGAGGACAAAGAGCAACTTCGTTTTTTCTTGGTAGGCTGTAATCGCTTCAACAATTTCCTCATAAGAAAGTCCTTGATCAATCAAACTATTGATTTTCTCGACAATCAAGTCAACCTCACCACCTGCAGACAATGTATCGATCACATGAATCTGAGTGTCAGGATGTTCTTCAAGATAGATATTCTTAGCGAGCTGTGCACTATTATGGCTACCTGAAAGAGTACCAGTAATGGTAACGACAAAGATATGCTTAGCACCTTCAAATGCACGTAAGTAATCATCAGGGCTAGGACAAGCTGATTTTGAAGCCTCAGAAGTCACATACATGGTTTCCATCATGTGGTCAATGTCAAGATTGGCATCATCGATAAAGACCTGATCAGCTACTTGAATGGTTAAAGGAACACTAACAAATTCAGTATCAATAGCAGGAGTTGCCAGTTGACGATAATCACAACCAGAGTCAGCTACAATCTTCCAAGTCATAGAAATTCTCCATCTTTGTCACTTATACATTGACAAAGGTTCTGTCTTTTTTTACAATTATATCATGAAAGCCCTTGAAACAAAAGTACCACCTCTCTGTTGTCACAAGTAGAAAGAAATTGTTATGTCTGAACGTAAAATATCTGAAAAATCTCTTGAAAATCTCAGAAAATCAAATCAAGAATCCAATTTTTTAACCAGAGAAGCAATCGAGACGGCTCTTTTGCAACTTCTAGAGAAAAAAGACTTGGCCAAGATCAGTATTTCGGAGCTGGTCAAACGGGCGGGCGTCTCTCGTGCTGCCTTCTATCGTAACTATGACTCCAAAGAAGAGATTTTGGAAAGTGTTTTTAAACGCAGTGTCCATAACATTATGGAACAGTTGAGCCACTACGATGTCAAAACAGACCTTTATCTAGTCTGGGTACACCTTTTCCGCGCAGCCAAGAAAGAAGCTAAGGTTATCCAACTTGCTCTGGACTACCACTTGGAAAAGATTTTCGTCCAAGCCATGCAGGAATTTTTGGAAAAATACCACGGAAAATCAAAAGGTGTCAGCAGCTACCTTCATTCCTTTTGGAGTTCTGCCATCGTATCGGTTCTGCTCAAATGGATCAAGGATGGCATGAAGGTTCCGGCTGAAAAGATTGCAGATTTACGCTTGCCATTTTTCAAAAAGTAGAGGATAAGGAGAAGACTTATGACAGAAAAAAGACTGGCTTGGGATGAGTACTTTGCAGCCCAGGCTTTACTGATTGCCAATCGTTCGACCTGCAAACGTGCCAAGGTGGGAGCTGTCCTCGTTAAGGATAATAAAGTCATTTCAACTGGCTATAATGGTTCCGTATCAGGAACGGAGCACTGTATTGACCACGAATGTCTGGTCATTGAAGGTCACTGTGTCCGAACCCTTCACGCCGAGGTTAATGCCATCTTGCAAGGAGCTGAACGAGGGGTCCCCAGAGGATTTACAGCCTATGTGACACATTTCCCTTGTCTGAACTGCACCAAACAACTGCTACAAGTTGGTTGCAAGCGCGTGGTTTATATCAACCAGTACCGAATGGATGACTATGCCCAGTACCTTTATCAAGAAAAAGGCACCGAGTTAACCCATTTACCATTCGAGACTGTTCAGACAGCTCTCCAAGAGGCAGATTTGATTTAAAAATTAATAAAAATAAATGGTTTAGACAGCTTTTTAAACCGTTTTTTGATATAATAAGAAGAATAAATTGAAAGAAGGAACTCAGAAAATGGGAAAAATTGAAGTCATTAATCATCCACTCATTCAACACAAATTGTCAATCTTGCGTCGTACAGACACTTCTACAAAAGCTTTTCGTGAGCTAGTAGATGAGATTGCAATGTTGATGGGATATGAAGTACTTCGTGATCTTCCACTTGAAGATGTGGAAATCGAAACACCTATCACAAAGACCGTTCAAAAACAATTGGCTGGGAAAAAATTGGCGATTGTCCCAATCTTGCGCGCAGGTATCGGGATGGTAGATGGCCTCTTGAGCTTGGTTCCAGCAGCCAAAGTTGGTCATATCGGTATGTACCGTGATGAAGAAACCCTTCAACCAGTTGAATACTTGGTGAAATTGCCTGAGGATATTGACCAACGTCAAATCTTTGTCGTTGATCCAATGTTGGCAACAGGTGGTTCAGCAATCTTGGCAGTAGATTCCCTTAAAAAACGTGGCGCTTCAAATATCAAGTTTGTCTGCCTAGTATCTGCTCCAGAAGGAGTGAAAGCTCTTCAAGAAGCACACCCAGATGTAGAAATTTTTACAGCAGCCTTGGATGAACGCTTGAACGAACACGGTTATATCGTTCCAGGTCTTGGAGATGCTGGAGACCGCTTGTTCGGTACCAAATAAGATAGCAAGTAAATACTGAAATTAGAAGTTCGTTTTTGACTTGAAAGGAGGTTGAGTTTTTGTTTCTGTTTAGAGAATAGAGCAAAAATTTGACCTTTTTTGACCAAAAAGATATAATAGTTTTGTATTGAGTCGTAAGACTAAGAAAATTCAACATAAAAGGAGAAATGAATGATTCCTGTAGTTATTGAACAAACAAGCCGTGGAGAACGTTCATATGATATTTACTCCCGTCTTTTGAAAGACCGCATCATCATGCTAACAGGTCCAGTCGAAGACAATATGGCTAACTCTGTTATTGCCCAGTTGCTCTTCTTGGATGCCCAAGACAGCACAAAAGATATTTACCTTTATGTCAACACACCTGGAGGCTCTGTGTCAGCTGGTTTGGCAATCGTTGATACCATGAACTTTATCAAGGCTGATGTCCAAACCATCGTGATGGGAATGGCTGCATCTATGGGGACTGTTATTGCATCAAGTGGAGCAAAAGGCAAACGCTTCATGCTTCCAAATGCAGAATACATGATTCACCAACCAATGGGTGGAACCGGTGGTGGTACCCAACAGACAGATATGGCAATTGCTGCAGAACACTTGCTTAAAACCCGTAAGACATTGGAAAAAATCCTTGCAGATAACTCTGGTAAATCAGTTGAGCAAATTCATGCTGACGCTGAACGTGATTACTGGATGAGTGCCCAAGAAACACTTGAATATGGCTTTATTGATGAAATCATGGCCAATAATTCGTTAAGCTGAACAACCTAGAAAGCAAACTCGACGGAGTTTGCTTTTTTTGATATAATAGGAGAAGATTTCTTAGAAAGAGGATTCCTCATGTTTGAAAAAACAAATCGATCAGGATTAATCATCTATCTCTACTATAATCGAGATGCAAAAAAAATTCAGGAATACGGTGATATCTGTTACCACTCTAAAAAACATCGTTACTTGCAACTCTATGTTTCAACTGAGGAGCTAGATGACTTAGTTGAGAGATTAGGTAAGGAAAAATATATCAAGAAAATTAGACGTTGCCATATTCAAGAGCTAGAAACTCCCTTCGTTGGGAATCTCTATCGGACTGAAGAAAACGTTATCATTTAAAAAAGTTGAACAAATACATTGACAATTTTCTGATAATTCGGTATATTCTTAACATACAATTTTTGAAACAACTATAAGGAGATTAAAAATGAAGAAAAAATTTGCCCTATCTTTTGTGGCTCTTGCTAGTGTGGCTCTTCTTGCTGCCTGTGGAGAGGTCAAGTCAGGAGCGTCAAACACAACTGGAAATCCAGTAGACGAAAAAACAATTAAAATCGGTTTTAACTTTGAAGAGACAGGTGCTGTGGCAGCTTACGGTACAGCTGAACAAAAAGGTGCCCAACTTGCCGTAGACGAAATCAATGCTGCAGGTGGAATTGATGGGAAACAAATCGAAGTTGTAGACAAAGACAACAAGTCAGAAACTGCTGAAGCAGCTTCTGTTACAACAAACCTTGTTACCCAATCAAAAGTAGCAGCTATTGTAGGACCGGCGACATCTGGTGCAACTGCTGCAGCTGTAGCTAACGCTACTAAAGCTGGAGTGCCATTGATTTCACCAAGCGCTACTCAAGACGGTTTGACTAAAGGTCAAGATTACCTATTTATCGGAACATTCCAAGATAGCTTCCAAGGGAAGATTATTTCTAACTATGTAACAAATAAATTGAATGCTAAGAAGGTTGTTCTTTATACTGACAATGCTAGTGACTATGCTAAAGGTATTGCTAAATCTTTCCGCGAATCCTATAAGGGTGAGATTGTAGCAGATGAAACGTTTGTAGCAGGTGATACTGACTTCCAAGCAGCCCTTACTAAAATGAAAGGGAAAGAGTTTGATGCTATCGTTGTTCCAGGTTACTACACAGAAGCTGGTAAAATTGTAAACCAAGCACGTGGTATGGGAATTGATAAACCAATCGTTGGTGGTGATGGATTTAATGGTGAAGAATTTGTTCAACAAGCAACTGCTGAAAGAGCATCAAACATTTACTTCATCTCAGGATTCTCAACTACCGTTGATGTTTCTGCAAAAGCTAAAGCTTTCCTTGAAGCATACCGTGCTAAATACAACGAAGAGCCTTCAACATTCTCAGCTTTAGCCTATGACTCAGTTTACCTAGTAGCAAATGCTGCAAAAGGTGCTAAAAACTCAGGTGAAATCAAGGACAACCTTGCTAAAACCAAAGATTTTGATGGTGTAACTGGTCAAACAAGCTTTGATGCTGACCACAATACAGTGAAAACTGCTTACATGATGACCATGAACAATGGTAAAGTTGAAGAAGCAGAAGTTGTAAAACCATAACATTAGAATAGTAATTGAAATGGGGAATGAGCCTTTGACTCACTCCCTGTTTCAGTGTTTATGAACTTGTGAAAATAATGAAATTTTCTAAAAAATAAGGATAGAAAAGAGTGAATGCTATGCTCCAACAACTTGTGAATGGTCTAATTCTGGGTAGTGTTTATGCACTGTTAGCTCTGGGTTATACCATGGTTTATGGAATTATCAAACTCATCAACTTCGCCCATGGCGATATTTACATGATGGGTGCCTTTATTGGTTACTTTTTGATTAATTCTTTCCAAATGGATTTCTTTTTAGCTTTAATTATTTCAATGGTAGGAACCGCACTACTTGGTGTTGTGATCGAGTTTCTTGCCTACCGTCCTTTACGACACTCTACACGTATTGCTGTATTGATTACTGCCATCGGAGTGTCTTTCCTACTGGAATACGGAATGGTTTATCTAGTAGGCGCCAATACTCGTGCCTTCCCTCAAGCAATTGAAACAGTCCGCTTTGACTTGGGACCAATTAGTTTGACAAATGTTCAATTGATGATTTTAGCAGTTTCTGTACTCTTGATGGTTTTATTGCAATTGATCGTCCAAAAAACAAAAATGGGGAAAGCCATGCGTGCGGTATCAGTTGATAGTGACGCAGCTCAATTGATGGGAATTAATGTAAACCGTACAATCAGCTTTACCTTTGCTTTGGGTTCAGCCCTTGCTGGTGCAGCAGGTGTCCTCATTGCCCTTTACTACAACTCTCTTGAACCTTTGATGGGTGTGACTCCAGGTCTAAAATCATTCGTTGCGGCCGTACTGGGTGGTATCGGGATTATTCCTGGTGCAGCTCTAGGGGGATTTGTGATCGGCTTGTTGGAAACATTTGCTACTGCCTTCGGTATGTCTGATTTCCGTGATGCTATCGTATATGGAATCTTGCTTTTGATTCTGATTGTTCGACCTGCAGGTATCCTTGGTAAGAATGTGAAAGAGAAGGTGTAAACAATGAAGACAAATCTTAAAGTAAATATTCTCTGGTTATTCCTTCTGTTAGCGGGTTATGGATTGATTAGTGTACTGGTTTCTGCTGGTGTTCTCAATCTATTCCATGTCCAAATTTTAGAACAAATTGGAATTAATATCATCCTTGCAGTAGGTTTGAACTTAATCGTTGGTTTTTCAGGACAATTCTCACTCGGTCATGCAGGTTTTATGGCGATTGGGGCTTATGCAGCAGCGATTATTGGTTCAAAATCACCAACCTATGGTGCCTTCTTTGGAGCGATGGTCTTGGGCGCTTTGATTTCTGGTGCAGTTGCTTTGCTCGTTGGGATTCCAACGCTTCGTTTGAAGGGTGACTACCTGGCTGTTGCGACACTGGGTGTTTCAGAAATCATTCGTATCTTTATCATTAATGGTGGAAGTTTGACCAATGGTGCTGCTGGTATCTTGGGTATTCCAAACTTTACCAACTGGCAAATGGTTTATCTATTTGTGGTGATCACAACTATTGCAACTCTCAACTTCCTACGTAGTCCAATTGGACGCTCTACTCTATCTGTTCGTGAGGATGAGATTGCTGCAGAATCCGTTGGGGTAAACACTACAAAGATCAAGATTATCGCTTTTGTCTTTGGAGCTATTACAGCTAGTATTGCTGGTTCACTTCAGGCCGGTTTTATCGGATCTGTTGTTCCAAAAGATTACACCTTTATTAATTCCATCAACGTGTTGATTATCGTTGTATTTGGTGGACTCGGATCGATTACTGGTACCATCGTTTCAGCGATTGTTTTAGGAATTTTAAATATGCTCCTTCAAGATGTAGCTAGCGTACGTATGATCATCTACGCCTTGGCTCTTGTATTGGTTATGATTTTCAGACCAGGTGGACTTCTTGGGACATGGGAATTGAGTCTATCGCGTTTCTTTAAAAAATCGAAGAAGGAGGGACAAAACTAATGGCACTACTTGAAGTTAAACAGTTAACTAAACATTTTGGCGGTCTAACAGCTGTTGGAGATGTCACTCTTGAATTGAACGAGGGAGAGTTAGTTGGTCTGATTGGACCAAACGGGGCTGGTAAAACAACCCTTTTCAATCTTCTGACCGGCGTTTATGAACCAAGCGAAGGTACTGTGACACTAGATGGCCACCTCCTAAATGGGAAAACTCCCTACAAAATCGCTTCCCTTGGTCTCAGTCGTACTTTCCAAAATATTCGTTTGTTCAAGGACTTGACAGTTTTGGAAAATGTTTTGATTGCGTTTAGCAATCATCATAAACAACATGTCCTTGCGAGCTTTCTACGTCTACCAGCTTTTTATAAGAACGAGGAAGAATTAAAAAGCAAAGCTTTGGACTTGTTGAAGATTTTTGATTTGGATAGTGACGCAAATACTCTTGCCAAGAATCTGGCCTATGGTCAACAACGTCGATTAGAAATCGTTCGTGCTCTGGCAACCGAACCCAAGATTCTCTTTTTGGACGAACCTGCAGCTGGTATGAATCCACAAGAAACAGCTGAATTGACAGAATTGATCCGTCGTATCAAAGATGAATTTAAAATTACCATCATGCTGATTGAACATGACATGAATTTGGTTATGGAAGTCACTGAGCGTATCTATGTTCTTGAATATGGTCGGTTGATCGCTCATGGGACTCCGGATGAGATCAAGAACAACAAACGCGTTATCGAAGCTTATCTAGGAGGTGAAGCCTGATGTCTATGTTAAAAGTTGAAAACCTCTCTGTGCATTACGGTATGATCCAAGCAGTTCGTGATGTAAGTTTCGAGGTTAATGAAGGTGAAGTTGTTTCCCTTATCGGTGCCAATGGTGCCGGTAAAACAACCATTCTTCGTACCCTTTCAGGTTTGGTTCGTCCAAGTGCTGGTAAAATTGAGTTTTTGGGAAAAGAAATTCAAAAGTTGCCTGCGCAAAAAATCGTGGCAAGTGGCCTTTCACAAGTCCCTGAGGGACGCCATGTTTTTCCAGGCTTGACTGTTATGGAAAACTTGGAAATGGGAGCCTTTTTAAAGAAAAATCGTGAAGAAAATCAAGCTAACTTGAAAAAAGTTTTCTCACGCTTCCCACGTCTTGAAGAGCGTAAAAACCAAGATGCGGCAACTCTTTCAGGTGGTGAACAGCAGATGCTGGCTATGGGACGCGCTCTCATGTCTACACCTAAGCTCCTTCTCTTGGATGAGCCGTCAATGGGACTTGCCCCGATCTTTATCCAAGAAATTTTCGATATCATTCAAGATATTCAGAAGCAAGGAACAACGGTTCTCCTAATTGAACAGAACGCTAACAAGGCCCTTGCTATCTCTGACCGAGGTTATGTACTTGAAACAGGCAAGATCGTCCTATCAGGAACAGGAAAAGAACTCGCAGCATCAGATGAAGTCAGAAAAGCATATCTAGGTGGCTAAAAAGGTCCCGGGGACCTTTTTAGTCGGTAGATAAGGATTGCGCAAGCAATCTCTCTATAGTCCGGGGGACCTTTTTAGTCGGAGGATAAGGATTGCATAAGCAATTCTCCTCTAGTCTGAGAGACTAGTTTAGGTTGTGGATGGAGATTGCGCACGTAATCCCTCTATAGTCTGGGTGACCTTTTTAGTCGGCGGATAAGGATTGCAATCAAGCGAAACCTAATACGACTACTTATCAAAAATATAAAATATTTCAGGGCTCCAGATTAAGGAGCTCTTTTATTTATATGTTTTTTGAGGAAAGGGAAGAAGGTCTTAATTTTTACTCATTGTTTCCCTATTTGAATTGACAGTCATTTTTGTTCATATTATAATATGAGTAAGAAAAAATTGAACAGGAGGACTAAGAATGCTAACAGAAAAACAATTTAAACTTTTGCGTTTTATGTTGATACATAAAGAAAAGACCTTTACTCAGAGACAGTTAGCTGAAGAGTTAGACCTATCTTTAGGGACAATTAACACATTATTGAAAAAACTAAAAGAAGAGAAGTGGGTTGATGAGGAACTTCACTTAACTGAACTAGACCAGAAAGTTTTAGAACCCTATCGAGTAAAAAATGCCATTATAATGGCTGCTGGCATGAGTAGTCGTTTTGCTCCTTTGTCTTATGAGATTCCTAAAGGATTACTTCAAGTCAAGGGGGAACGCTTGATAGAGAGGGAAATCAGACAACTGCAAGAAGCGGGAATAGAAGATATAACCGTTATTGTAGGCTATCTTCAAGAAAAAATGTTCTATCTTGCAGAGAAGTTTGGTGTAAAAATTGTAGTAAATAATGATTACTACAAATATAATAACTGTTCATCTCTTATGTTGGTTAAAGATCAACTTTCCAACACGTATATTTGTTCATCGGATAATTATTTTGTGGAAAATCCTTTTGAGCAATATATTTATAGGGGTTACTACTCGACGGTATTTGCAGAAGGTCAAACGGACGAATATTGTGCTATAGAGGATTCGAATCACACCATCATTGATATCCAGATTGGTGGAGAAAATACTTGGGCCATGGTGGGGCACGTTTATTTTGACCGTGCATTTAGCGAGAAATTCAAGGAAATTTTAGAAACCGAGTTTAAGCACGAACCTTATCGGGAACAGCTTTGGGAGGATTATTATAGTCGGCATGTCAAGGAACTCCTTTTAGAAGCTCGTCACTATTCAGCGGATATTGTTAAAGAATTTGATTCACTAGATGAACTCCGTCAATTTGATGAACGTTATTTGGTAAATGCAGACTCAGCTATTATCGATAATATCTGTAAGACATTAAAGTGTGTGGCTTCAGATATTGTCAATATCAAACCTCTAAAAGATGGGTTAACCAACACATCATTTTCATTTGACTGTCTAGGAAAAAGATATGTTTACCGTCATCCGGGCAGGGGAACGGAAAATTATATCGACCGAGCTAGTGAAGCAGCTTCTATGGAAATTGCTGCAAAATTAAAGATTGACCGTACCTTCGTAGCCATGAACAAGGATGAGGGCTGGAAAATTTCAGAATTTATTCCCAATGCTAAGCAACTGGATTATGATAATTGGGATGATGTGGCACAAGCAATGGACCTCTTGAGACGGTTACACCAATCTGGAGAAAAAACGGAACATTCCTTTGACCAATTTGAAGGAATCGATGATTTTAGAGAAAAATTGAAGGCTAGAAATCGATTTGAATTTGATGGCCTCGAGGAATTGGATGAAACTGTTTCACTTCTCAAAAGTTATTTACAGAATGATCTCAAACAGGTTGTCCTTTGTCATGGAGATTCCTATAGTCCTAATTTCTTGTTGAATGAAGCAGGCGAAATGAGCTTGATTGATTGGGAATATTCTGGAATGGGAGAGCCAGCAGGAGATTTGGGCACCTTTATCGCGTGTTCCAATTATACCGTAGAGGATGCTGAAAAAGTACTGGAATTGTATTTGCAAGAAGTACCAGATAAGAAAACCAAACGTCACTATTTGGCTTATGTAGCAGTAACCTCATATTATTGGTTCTTATGGGCTTTGTTCCAGGAGAGTGTCGGAAAACCAGTTGGTGAATTTCTCTACATCTGGTATCGCTATACCAAACAATATGGACAACTAGCTCTTGATTTGTATTTGGAGGAAAACTAAGATGAAAACGACATCTGAAATTGAAGAATTAGTAGCAACTGAAACAAAGAGAAGATTGGAAGAAATGGAGTCGCCAAACTACGAGTTTGTTCAACCCTTCCTAAAAAGTGATTTCATTTTAATCATCTCCATAGTCCTAATCAACCTTATTTTGATTATCTTAGCAATGACGGGAGGAATTCAATAACATGTCTAAAATGAATGACTATATCCAACAAGAAACCATAACCGGAATTGTTCCCATGACCAATAAGGATCGTCAGTATTCTTTCTGGGATCTCTTTCTATCGACAAGTGGTTTTGCCATTGCTACTTGGTGTTATACCCAAGGGGCTTATGTAGCTCAATATTTGACCTTTAATCAAATGTTGATAAATATTTTTAGCTTTAACATTATCTGGGTTTTTATTGAATGTCTCCCTATTTTGTTTGCGGTTAAGTATGGAATTGATTTGTGGATTTGGTTGAGAGCTGTTCTAGGAAAAAGAGGTGTAGCCCTGTTATCAACCATTATTAGCTTGGCTAACTTTGGATGGTATGCTGTTGCGGCCAATCTTTTTGCCAGTTCCATGATCCATTTGGCAAATAATTTTGGTCTTGGTTTGGACAAGGGAATATGGGCGCCTATTCTTGGTACCCTCTGTGTTCTTCTTGGGACTCTCATTGCTCTTGGAGGCCCGGAAGTGATTAAATGGACCAATCGCTTTTTGGTTATCGCCTTATTGATTGTCGGTCTGATTATCGTTGGAATCTGCTTTGTCGCCGTTCCTATAACGGATATTATGAATATCCAACCAGCCACTCAAGGAGATTTGACGCCATTAGAACGCTTCATGCTCTCTGGAGAAGGAAATGTTGCCTTTGCCTTTTCTTGGTCTACACAGGCATTGGTGTTACCGCGTTTAGCAAAATCAGAACGCAGTGGTTATTGGGCTACAGCCTTATCATACGGAGTTGTGGCTCCATTCTTCGTTGCGACAGGTGGAGTCATGGCTCTAGCCATGTTTGTCAAAACAGGTGTTTATGAAAGTGATCCAACAACCATGCTATCAACTCTAAGCACCCCGGCCTTTGCCCTCTTAAGTCTACTACTAGTAGCCTTTGCCAATATTGGAACCCAGGGGACAGGATCATACGTGAACTGTATGATTGTCAAAAGTGGGATGCCCAAAGTAAGCTATAAACTAATGGTTTGGATTGCCATGGTTTACGTGAGTCTACTCACTATCTGGGGAGGAGTAGAAGAGTATTTCGGATCCTTCATCTCCCTAGCCGCCTATATTCAGGGGCCAATTATTGGTATGATTGTTGTCGATTATTTTATCTTAAGAAAACGAAAACTCGACTTGCGTTCAGCCTATTTCCTTGAAGGGCATGACGCCTACGAATTTACTAAAGGATTTAACTTAGTTGGCTTGTCTTGCGTATTTATCTCCTTATTGGTAGCGGTACTATTTGTTTACAACCCTGTAACTGCACAAATTCAAAGTCCAATCTTTTTAATCACAACGGGTAGCGGATTTACTGCGCTATTTGGCGGTCTACTATATTGGCTAGCCAGTCTTAGCCCACTGAAACGTTATATGATAAAAGATCGAGACACTGTTACGATTTAAGAAGAGAGGGGAATACGGTTCCCTCTTAATTTATACTGGCATTTTATGCAAATTTCTCAGATTATTCAAAATCTTGAAAAAGAGATGAAAGCGTTTGATAGATTTTCTAAGAAAGTGTATAATAAAAGTAGCAATATAGAAGGAGAAGTCTCATGGCAGTTAAAGATTTCATGACCCGTAAGGTAGTTTATATCAGTCCAGATACGACTGTAGCACACGCAGCAGATTTGATGCGCGAGCAAGGTTTGCACCGTTTACCTGTTATCGAAAACGATCAATTAGTCGGATTGGTAACAGAAGGAACCATTGCGGAAGCCAGCCCATCTAAAGCAACCAGTCTCTCTATCTATGAGATGAATTATCTTCTGAATAAAACCAAAGTAAAAGATGTAATGATTCGAGATGTCGTGACTGTTTCTGGCTATGCCAGTCTAGAAGATGCGACCTACCTGATGCTGAAAAATAAAATTGGGATATTACCAGTCGTAGACAATCATCAGGTCTACGGTGTCATTACAGATCGCGATGTTTTTCAGGCTTTCTTGGAAATCGCTGGATACGGAGAAGAGGGGATTCGTGTTCGTTTCATTACAGAAAATGAAGTCGGAGTACTGGGGAAAATTGTAGCTTTAATTGTAGAAGAGGATTTAAATATTTCCCATACTGTAAACATTCCACGTAAGGATGGCAAGGTCGTCATCGAAGTTCAAATTGATGGAAAAATCGATTTGACTGCATTAAAGGATAAGTTTGAAAAAGAAGGAATTCAAGTGGAGGAGATCACTCATACCTCTGCTAAAGTCCTTTAAACAAGAGGCTTTAGAGCCTCTTTTCTTTTGCAATCAAAAGCGGTGAAAAGCAAAATATGGAAAGAAATGAGAGATTATGGTATAATAAAACGATATGAAAAGGAGTATCTATGGACATTTCAGAAATTCGTCAAAAAATTGACGCAAATCGTGAAAAATTAGCTTCTTTTAGGGGGTCTCTTTGACCTCGAAGGCTTAGAGGAAGAGATTGCCATCTTGGAAAACAAGATGACAGAACCTGATTTTTGGAACGATAATATCGCGGCCCAAAAAACGTCGCAAGAATTAAATGAATTAAAAAACACCTACAACACCTTCCGTAAAATGGAAGAGTTGCAGGATGAAGTTGAGATTTTATTGGACTTTTTAGCAGAAGACGAGTCAGTCCATGATGAACTGGTCGAACAGTTGACAGAACTGGATAAGATGATGACCAGCTACGAGATGACCCTTCTTTTATCTGAACCCTATGACCATAATAACGCTATTTTGGAAATCCATCCAGGATCTGGTGGTACTGAGGCTCAGGACTGGGGCGATATGTTGCTCCGGATGTACACTCGTTATGGAAATGCCAAAGGCTTTAAAGTAGAAGTCTTGGATTACCAGGCTGGTGATGAAGCAGGTATCAAATCTGTGACCTTGTCTTTTGAAGGACCCAATGCATACGGCCTACTTAAATCAGAAATGGGTGTTCACCGTTTGGTCCGTATTTCGCCATTTGACTCTGCCAAACGTCGCCATACTTCATTTACATCCGTAGAGGTTATGCCTGAGTTGGATGATACCATCGAAGTGGAGATTCGTGAAGATGATATCAAAATGGATACCTTCCGTTCAGGTGGTGCTGGTGGACAGAACGTCAATAAGGTTTCAACAGGTGTGCGTTTGACACACATTCCTACGGGAACTGTCGTCCAATCAACGGTCGATCGTACCCAGTATGGAAATAGAGATCGTGCCATGAAGATGTTGCAGACTAAGCTCTATCAAATGGAGCAAGAAAAGAAAGCTGCGGAAGTTGATTCCCTTAAAGGTGAGAAAAAAGAAATCACATGGGGAAGCCAAATCCGTTCATATGTTTTCACGCCTTATACTATGGTAAAAGATCACCGTACAAGCTTTGAAGTTGCTCAGGTAGATAAGGTGATGGATGGAGACCTTGATGGTTTTATCGATGCCTACCTCAAGTGGCGAATCAGCTAAGATAGAAAGGAACTCATATGTCAATCATTGAAATGAGAGATGTTGTCAAAAAGTATGACAATGGAACGACTGCCCTGCGTGGAGTATCTGTTACCATTGAACCAGGAGAGTTTGCCTATATCGTAGGACCTTCTGGGGCAGGTAAGTCAACCTTTATTCGAGCTTTATACCGAGAAGTAAAGATCGAAAAAGGAAGCCTAACAGTTGCAGGCTTTAATTTAGTTAAAATTAAGAAGAAAGATGTCCCGCTTCTACGTCGTAGTGTCGGGGTAGTCTTTCAGGATTACAAACTCTTACCTAAGAAGACTGTTTATGAGAATATTGCCTATGCAATGGAAGTAATCGGTGAGAGCCGTCGCAACATCAAAAAACGTGTTATGGAAGTATTGGACCTGGTTGGTTTGAAACATAAGGTTCGCTCTTTCCCTAATGAACTCTCAGGTGGAGAGCAGCAACGGATTGCGATTGCTCGCGCGATTGTCAACAATCCTAAGGTATTGATTGCCGATGAGCCAACAGGAAACTTGGACCCAGATAATTCATGGGAAATTATGAATCTGTTGGAACGCATCAATCTCCAAGGTACTACTGTCTTGATGGCAACCCACAATAGCCAGATTGTAAATACCTTGCGCCACCGTGTCATTGCCATTGAAAATGGCCGTGTCGTTCGTGACGAAGCTAAAGGAGAATATGGATACGATGATTAGTAGATTTTTTCGCCATTTATTTGAATCATTAAAAAGTTTAAAACGAAATGGCTGGATGACAGTAGCAGCAGTAAGTTCGGTTATGATTACCTTGACCCTCGTTGCCCTGTTTGCATCTGTAATTTTTAATACAGCAAAACTGGCTACCGATATTGAAAACAACGTTCGGGTCATGGTTTACATTCGTAAGGATGTAGCTGATAACAGTGAGACGATTGTAAAAGAAGGTCAGACAGTTACCAATAATGACTACCACAAGGTCTATGATGCTTTGAAAGCTATACCTGCTGTTAAGAGTGTTACCTTCTCAAGTAAAGAAGAACAGTACGAAAAACTAACGGAAACAATGGGTGACGATTGGAAGGTCTTTGAAGGGGATGCCAACCCTCTCTATGATGCCTATATCGTCGATACAAATTCTCCGAGTGATGTTAAAACTGTAGCTGAAGAAGCTAAGAAAATTGAGGGAGTATCAGAAGTTCAAGATGGTGGAGCCAACACTCAACGACTTTTCGAACTAGCTTCCTTTATCCGTGTTTGGGGATTGGTTATTGCAGGGCTCTTGATTTTCATCGCAGTCTTCCTCATTTCCAATACCATTCGTATCACTATTATTTCACGTAGTCGTGAGATTCAGATCATGCGTCTTGTAGGAGCGAAAAATGGCTATATCCGTGGTCCATTCTTGCTAGAAGGTGCTTTTATTGGCTTGCTTGGTGCAGCGATTCCTTCAGTCCTTGTATTCTTTGTTTACAATATGGTTTATCAATCAGTCAATAAATCCTTGGTAGGTCAAAACTTGTCAATGATTACGCCAGATGTGTTTATCCCTCTGATGACAGTCCTATTATTTTTAATCGGAATTTTCATTGGTTCAATTGGTTCAGGAATTTCGATGCGTCGATTCTTGAAGATCTAGTTGGATTTAAATGCAAATTGCAGTACAAATCAGAAAAATAATACATATTTAAAAGAGAAGTTTTCGTAAACTTCTCTTTTTCTTTTTTAAAAATTAAAAAAAATAGACAATTTTTTTATAAAAGCCTTTACAAAAAAAATAAAAGTGGTATAATTAATACATAACCAAATGCAAACGTTTTCGTAAAACGTTTGCCTAAATAAAATAAAGGAGATTTGAATGATGAAAGCTACATTCAAAAATGTCTTGTCTTTCGAATTTTGGCAAAAATTCGGTAAGGCTTTAATGGTGGTTATCGCCGTTATGCCAGCGGCGGGATTGATGATCTCAATCGGTAAATCAATCGTGATGATCGACCCAAACCTTGCTCCTCTAGTGATTACAGGTGGAATCCTTGAGCAAATTGGTTGGGGGGTTATCGGTAACCTTCATATCTTGTTTGCCCTTGCTATTGGGGGAAGCTGGGCAAAAGAACGTGCAGGTGGTGCATTTGCAGCCGGACTTGCCTTTATCTTGATTAACCGTATCACAGGTACTATCTTTGGTGTTACAGGTGATATGTTGAAAAACCCTGAAGCAATGGTTACTACCTTCTTTGGTGATTCAATCAAGGTTGCTGACTACTTTATCAGCGTTCTTGAGGCACCAGCGCTTAACATGGGGGTTTTCGTAGGGATTATCTCTGGTTTTGTTGGAGCAACAGCTTATAACAAATACTACAACTTCCGTAAACTTCCTGATGCCCTTTCATTCTTCAATGGTAAACGTTTCGTACCATTCGTCGTTATTCTTCGTTCAGCTATTGCTGCAATTCTACTTGCTGCCTTTTGGCCAGTAGTTCAAACAGGTATCAACAACTTCGGTATTTGGATTGCCAACTCACAAGAAACTGCTCCAGTCCTTGCACCATTCTTGTATGGTACTTTGGAACGTTTGCTCTTGCCATTCGGTCTTCACCACATGTTGACAATCCCAATGAACTACACAGCTCTTGGTGGAACATACGAAGTGTTAACCGGTGCAGCAAAAGGAACACAAGTATTTGGTCAAGATCCACTTTGGCTTGCTTGGGTAACGGACCTTGTTAACCTTAAAGGTTCAAATGCCGACCAATACCAACACCTTCTTACAACAGTCACTCCAGCTCGTTTCAAAGTTGGACAAATGATCGGTTCATTTGGTATCTTGATGGGTGTCATCGTTGCTA
>NZ_GL732466.1:351514-359741 GCF_000187645.1 Streptococcus sp. C300 | reverse complement strand
TCACAAGAAACTGCTCCAGTCCTTGCACCATTCTTGTATGGTACTTTGGAACGTTTGCTCTTGCCATTCGGTCTTCACCACATGTTGACAATCCCAATGAACTACACAGCTCTTGGTGGAACATACGAAGTGTTAACCGGTGCAGCAAAAGGAACACAAGTATTTGGTCAAGATCCACTTTGGCTTGCTTGGGTAACGGACCTTGTTAACCTTAAAGGTTCAAATGCCGACCAATACCAACACCTTCTTACAACAGTCACTCCAGCTCGTTTCAAAGTTGGACAAATGATCGGTTCATTTGGTATCTTGATGGGTGTCATCGTTGCTATCTACCGCAATGTTGATGCTGACAAGAAACACCAATACAAGGGTATGATGATTGCGACAGCCCTTGCAACATTCTTGACAGGGGTTACTGAACCTATCGAGTATATGTTCATGTTCATCGCAACACCGCTTTACCTTGTTTATTCAGTAGTTCAAGGTGCTGCCTTTGCTATGGCAGATATTGTTCACCTTCGTGTCCACTCATTCGGTTCAATTGAATTCTTGACTCGTACACCATTGGCAATTAATGCTGGTATTGGTATGGATATCGTTAACTTTATCTGGGTAACTGTTCTCTTTGCGGTTATCATGTACTTCATTGCCAACTTCATGATCAAGAAATTCAACTACGCAACTCCAGGACGTAACGGAAACTACGAAACAGCTGAAGGAGCATCAGAAGAAGCAACTCCTGGAACTCCAAAAGTTGCAGTAGCTTCTCAAGCCGTAAATATCATTAACCTTCTTGGTGGTCGTGCAAATATCGTAGATGTGGATGCATGTATGACTCGTCTTCGTGTAACTGTTAAAGATGCAGATCGCGTTGGTACTGAGGAACAATGGAAAGCAGAAGGAGCTATGGGTCTTGTCATGAAAGGACAAGGTGTCCAAGCTATCTACGGACCAAAAGCTGACGTATTGAAATCTGATATCCAAGATATCCTTGACTCAGGGGAAGTAATTCCGGAAACTCTTCCAAGTCAAATGACAGAAACTCAACAAAATACTGTCCATTTCAAAGGTGTAACTGAAGAAGTTTACTCAGTAGCTGACGGTCAAGTTGTTGCTTTGGAACAAGTGGAAGATCCAGTTTTTGCTCAAAAAATGATGGGTGATGGATTTGCAGTAGAGCCAGCAAATGGCAACATTGTATCTCCAGTTACTGGTACTGTATCTAGTATCTTCCCAACAAAACACGCTCTTGGTCTTGTCACTGACTCAGGTCTTGAAGTGCTTGTTCATATTGGTTTGGATACAGTAAGTCTTGAAGGAAAACCATTTACTGTTCATGTCTCTGAAGGACAAAAAGTGGTTGCTGGTGATCTTCTTGTCACAGCTGACTTGGATGCTATTCGAGAAGCAGGACGCAAAACATCAACAGTGGTTGTCTTCACAAATGGTGATGTCCTCAAATCAGTTAAATTAGAACAAACAGGTTCTCTTGCAGCTAAAACAGCAGTTGCTAAAGTAGAATTGTAATATACTTGGGGTTGGAAGCTGTTTTCCAACCTCTTGTTTTAGGAGAAAAGCATGAAATTTCTAACACTCAATACCCACAGTTGGATGGAGAAGGAAGCAGAGGAAAAATTCCAAATCTTACTCCAAGACATTCTTGATAAGGACTATGATTTGATTTGTTTCCAAGAAATCAATCAAGAAATGACTTCGCCTGAGGTAGAGGTTAACAATCACTATCAAGCTTTACCATCAGCAGAACCCATTCATCAGGACCACTATGTCCGACTTCTGGTTGAAAAATTGGCTGAGAAAGGGAAAAACTACTACTGGACTTGGGCTTACAATCATGTTGGCTATGACCGCTACCATGAAGGCGTAGCCATCTTATCCAAAACACCTATTAAGGCGCGTGAGATTTTAGTATCAGATGTAGATGATCCAACGGACTACCATACTCGTCGCGTTGCCTTAGCTGAGACAGAGGTTGAAGGTAAGGAACTTGCTCTTGCAAGCGTTCATCTCTCTTGGTGGGATAAAGGTTTCCAAGAAGAATGGGCACGATTTGAGGCTGTACTAAAAGAGTTGAACAAACCTCTGATTTTAGCAGGTGATTTTAATAATCCAGCTGGTCAGGAAGGCTATCAAGCGATTTTAGCTAGCCCATTAGGATTACAAGACGCGTTTGAAGTTGCGAAAGAAAGAAGTGGTAGCTATACCGTTCCACCAGAAATTGATGGTTGGAAAGGCAATACCGAGCCACTACGAATCGACTACGTCTTTACGACCAAAGAGTTAGAAGTAGAGAGTTTACAAGTAGTTTTTGATGGACAAAATAGTCCACAAGTCAGTGATCACTATGGTTTGAATGCTGTATTGACCTGGAAATAATGAAAAAGGTTGGAATCAGAGAGTTCCAACCTTTTAATCTATTCGAATCTTCACTACAGGACTGAGACTCAAATGGGGCTACTGCAATAGGATAAAATATGGTATAATTGAAAGGATAGAATCGAGGATAGTATGTCATTTAAGAAATTTCAATTTAAAAATTATATAGTAGAAGCCTTGGAGGAGTTGAAGTTTACGACTCCTACCGAAGTTCAGGAAAAGTTGATTCCTATTGTCTTGGCAGGTCGTGATTTGGTGGGCGAGTCAAAAACAGGTTCAGGAAAGACTCATACTTTCTTATTACCCATTTTCCAGCAATTAGATGAAACTAGCGATAGTGTGCAAGCAGTCATTACTGCACCAAGTCGTGAGTTGGCCACTCAAATTTACCAAGCAGCTCGTCAGATTGCAGCTCACTCAGATGTCGAAGTTCGTGTGGTTAATTATGTGGGTGGTACGGATAAGGCGCGTCAGATTGAAAAACTTGCCAGTAACCAACCACATATCGTTATCGGAACGCCAGGTCGCATCTATGACTTGGTCAAGTCTGGTGATTTGGCTATTCACAAGGCCAAGACCTTTGTAATTGATGAAGCAGATATGACCTTGGATATGGGATTCTTGGAAACCGTTGATAAGATTGCGGGAAGCCTTCCAAAAGACTTGCAATTCATGGTTTTTTCAGCGACGATTCCTCAAAAATTGCAACCATTCTTGAAGAAATACTTGTCAAATCCTGTCATGGAAAAAATTAAGACTAAGACAGTCATCTCAGATACCATTGATAACTGGTTGATTTCGACCAAGGGCCGTGATAAGAATGCTCAGATTTACCAACTGACTCAGTTGATGCAGCCTTATTTAGCTATGATTTTTGTTAACACAAAAACGCGTGCTGATGAATTGCATTCTTACTTGACTGCTCAAGGCTTGAAGGTGGCAAAGATTCATGGAGATATTGCTCCTCGTGAACGCAAACGGATCATGAATCAGGTGAAAAATCTGGATTTTGAGTACATTGTTGCAACAGACTTGGCAGCGCGTGGAATTGACATTGAAGGGGTCAGCCATGTTATCAATGATGCCATTCCGCAAGACTTGTCCTTCTTTGTTCACCGTGTTGGACGAACTGGGCGCAACGGACTGCCTGGTACAGCGATTACCCTTTACCAGCCTAGTGATGACTCGGATATCCGTGAGTTGGAGAAATTAGGGATCAAGTTTACTCCTAAGATGGTCAAAGACGGAGAGTTTCAAGATACCTATGACCGTGATCGTCGTGCTAATCGTGAAAAGAAGCAGGATAAGCTTGATATTGAAATGATTGGCTTGGTTAAAAAGAAAAAGAAAAAAGTTAAACCGGGTTATAAGAAGAAAATCAAATGGGCGGTGGATGAAAAACGCCGCAAAACCAAGCGTGCTGAAAATCGCGCACGTGGCCGTGCAGAGCGAAAAGCCAAACGCCAAACATTTTAAGAACTCAGTAGAATCAGGTGATTCTACTGAGTTTTTATTTCCGGAAATATTCAAAGGAGATAATAATTATATATTTTAAATAATTTGATTTATAAAACAGTAATTGCTTTAAAACCTTTTTTAGAGCAATATTTTATTGAAATCGTAAGGAAAAAAATTGAAAACTATACAAAATTGTGTTATCATACTATAAAATAATCGGATTATATCATTTGATCCGTGAAAAGAAAAGGGGACTTCTATGGATAAATCATTTATGAAACAACAACGTTTTTCATTCCGTAAAATGAAAGTTGGGTTGGCTTCTGTAGCAATTTTGTTTGCTTTTGCTCAGGTCGGACAAGTGTCTGCAGATGAAACAACACAACCGGCATCTACTTCAGCTGAAACAGTAAAGAAAACCGAAGCAAATAAATCGGCAGTCGAAGCTGCTGTAGCAGAAATTAAAGCTGATGAGGCGAAACCAGTCGTTAACCAATCAGATGCAAAACCTGGAGAACTTGTTGATTTTTCTAAGAAGGTTTCACCTATTGACGTGAAAGAACGCCAAGAAGGTGATCAAAAGATTCATGAAGAAACTGCAACAGTCGAAGTCACAAAGACAGAAGTGGCACCTGTAAAAAGTGAAGAACTTCCTGCTCCAAAGACTGAAACAACTGAGAGTACAGTGAGTGGGAAAGATGAAGATGGAAATTCTTATACCCAATATGAACGTGTTGATAAAACAACTACAGTCGAAATCAAGAAAGCGACAAGAACGATTTCAAAATCTAACTCTGCCGATATCGTTTTTGTTGTGGACCGTTCAGCATCTATGTCTCGAACTATTGACACTGTCCGTAACAATATCAATGAGTTTGCAAGAAATCTTGCTAAAGATGGAGTAGCAGCACGTTTTGGATTAGCTACCTTTAGTGATGAAGTATATGGACGTATAGGTGGATTAGCAGATGAGGGTACAATTTTAACAAAATTTAATGAATCTTATTTTACCTCTGACCCAGCTGAGCTTGAAAAAGCATTAGCAGGCATTAAGCTTGCACATGGTGGAGACTTCCCTGAAACATCTACACCTGCTCTTACACAAATTATTTCAACCTACGACTGGTCTAAGTCACCTAAAAATAAAAAGTTTGTCGTATTGTTGACAGATGCTCCAATGAAGGAGGATCCTTCAATTCCAACGATGGCGAATACTCTTGCGTCTTTGAAAGCCGCAAAAATCGAAAGAATTGTTGCAACTTCGACAGGGACCGATATTAGCTATAAAGATTTTGCATCTGAAGGTCGATTAATGAATATTGATCGTAACTTGGCTGATTCTTTAACTAAGGATGCAACTACATGGATTGTTGAAACTGTGACTGAAGGACACAATTACAAGGTAACGAAAGATAATTACCAATTTTACCTAGAACGTCGTACAACACTACCTATTGCTCAGACAGGAAGTGCGACTCCAACTACCACAGTTCCAGTAGCTACAGCTTATAAAAAAGAAGTGGCGAAACTCCCTGATACAGGAAGTAATGATACAGCGAACTATGGTATTGTGGGGCTTGGCCTCCTAATGGCTGGACTTGGCTTAACTGTAAGCAATAGAAAGTCTAAGGAACAGTAAGCCTAACTGGAAGATTGTTTGTAAGAACATTGTGATAAAAAATAGGTAGTTTGTAAACGAAGTATGCAGATTAGCATAGGTATGACCTTCTGTATTATGGAGTACAAGCCAAATTTTTATGACGAGAAAAGAGCCGTAAGGTTCTTTTTTCGATTTAGAGAAAATACTGCAAAAAAAAGTAAAAAGTGGTATAATGATAAGGTTATATAGTCCCGATAAGGTGGTAGGTATTCATTACTAGTAGTTTTCCTATCAGTACTTTGTAACTCTATAACAATATTTTTTAAGGGGGGACATTTTTATGTCAGAACGTAAATTATTCACGTCTGAATCTGTATCTGAGGGGCATCCGGATAAGATTGCAGACCAAATTTCAGATGCGATTTTGGATGCTATTTTAGCAAAGGATCCAGATGCGCACGTTGCTGCCGAGACAGCTGTATACACAGGTTCGGTCCATGTTTTTGGTGAAATTTCTACAAATGCTTATGTGGATATCAACCGTGTGGTTCGTGATACCATTGCAGAGATTGGTTATACCAATACAGAGTATGGTTTTTCTGCGGAGACGGTGGGAGTTCATCCGTCGCTTGTTGAGCAGTCACCAGATATCGCCCAAGGAGTTAACGAAGCCTTGGAAGTCCGTGGAAATGCAGATCAAGATCCGCTTGACTTGATTGGTGCTGGTGACCAAGGTCTTATGTTTGGATTTGCGGTGGATGAGACAGAAGAACTCATGCCATTGCCAATCTCACTCAGTCATAAGTTGGTTCGTCGTTTGGCAGAACTTCGTAAGTCTGGTGAAATCAGCTATCTCCGTCCAGATGCTAAATCACAAGTTACGGTTGAGTATGATGAAAATGACCGTCCGGTACGTGTGGACACAGTCGTTATTTCAACTCAGCACGATCCAGAAGTTAGCAATGAACAAATTCACAATGATGTGATTAACAAGGTTATCAAAGAGGTGATCCCAGCTTCTTACTTGGATGAGCAAACCAAATTCTTCATCAATCCAACTGGTCGTTTTGTAATCGGTGGACCTCAAGGGGACTCAGGTTTGACTGGTCGTAAGATTATCGTGGATACCTATGGTGGCTACTCTCGCCATGGTGGTGGTGCCTTCTCTGGTAAGGATGCGACGAAAGTGGACCGTTCAGCCTCTTATGCAGCTCGCTACATTGCCAAGAATATCGTTGCAGCAGGCCTTGCTAAGAAGGCAGAAGTGCAATTGGCCTATGCTATCGGGGTGGCGCAACCTGTTTCTGTTCGTATCGATACTTTTGGTACAGGAACAGTATCTGAAAGCAAGCTTGAAAAAGCAGCGCGTCAAATCTTTGACCTTCGCCCTGCAGGAATTATTCAAATGCTGGATCTCAAACGCCCAATTTACCGTCAAACAGCGGCTTATGGACACATGGGACGTACAGATATTGACCTTCCATGGGAACGTTTGGACAAGGTAGATGCTTTGAAAGAAGCTGTGAAATAGAATTAAAAGATTGGTAGCTGTGCACTGCCAATCTTTTTTGCAAAAGAAAACCAGCTTTCGGCTGGTCTTCTTATTTTATAGGTATTGAAATCTCAATCAATTTATCTGAATAAAGCGTCTTGATATTGGCTTCATCAATGCTTCCTTTATCGATTTTACGTTTCAAGAAGAAGTCTTGAATGGTTTCGATTTCAGGTTCACGAATAGCACGGTGTTTGTTGGAAATGAGGATTTCATAGTGAAGCGGGGCTTGTGTGAAAACTACATCTGTGTTTCCAGCAGAATAGACCTCGACAAGAGTTGCGTCTGTGCTTTCTAATTGGCTTTTAACAAGTTGCGAGTGTGAGTTTGTCGTATTGATAAGCTTCATAACAGTTCCTCCGATTTTCTAACTCTATTATAGCACTTTTTGGATAAAATCGTGTATTTTAGCCAATTCCATGCTGGATTTTCCAAGCTTCAATTCCCCATTTATGGCTACCACGTTTGAGTTTTTCAATTGCTTCATCAATAGGAAACCAAGCAATATGATTAAAATCTTCCAATGGTTTTTGTACTTCTTGGAAAGAAATAGCTTCATAGAGATAAGCTGGATTGTAGTAGTAGGTATCACGGTGGCGAGAGTAGAAATACTCATCAGCTTGTCCATAATAGGTTCCAATCTCAGCTGTAAAGCCAAGTTCTTCGATTAGTTCTCTCTTCAGTGCTTCTTGATGATCTTCGCCTGCTTCAATCTCTCCACCTGGCAAGAACCAAGCCCCATTGGGAGCTTGAACTAGGACAATTTGTTTTTTCTCCGCATCCGGAATAACTGCGTACACACCATAGCGGGGCTGGTAGGTCACATTCTCTTTTTTATCACCATAAGTTGGGTTTGCCATTGCTTTTTCCTCATTCTCTAGTGTCTTTATTATTATCATAATGGACGAGGGGCAAGCTGTCAAGGTTTTACATTTATTTTAGTAAAAAAGGTGCAGAAAATGATAGACTTTCTGCACTTGTTAGATAGATTTATTCTTCTATTTCAGAAGCAATCTCTTCTGTTTTTTCAGTTTTTTTGGCAGATTTGATTTGAATCTTGCCATTGCTTGTCATGACTGCCTTGAGGTCTTTTTCACTTGGATTTTCAAGGTAATAGTCAGTGATGGCATCCTCGATATGGTCTTGAATGGTACGGCGGAGAGGGCGCGCTCCCATTTTTGGATCATATCCTAGGTCAACTAATTTTTCTTTGACCTTGTCCG
>NZ_GL732466.1:342644-351472 GCF_000187645.1 Streptococcus sp. C300 | reverse complement strand
TAATGGACAGGGGCAAGCTGTCAAGGTTTTACATTTATTTTAGTAAAAAGGTGCAGAAAATGATAGACTTTCTGCACTTGTTAGATAGATTTATTCTTCTATTTCAGAAGCAATCTCTTCTGTTTTTTCAGTTTTTTTGGCAGATTTGATTTGAATCTTGCCATTGCTTGTCATGACTGCCTTGAGGTCTTTTTCACTTGGATTTTCAAGGTAATAGTCAGTGATGGCATCCTCGATATGGTCTTGAATGGTACGGCGGAGAGGGCGCGCTCCCATTTTTGGATCATATCCTAGGTCAACTAATTTTTCTTTGACCTTGTCCGTCACATCGAGATGGATGTTGTTGCTAGAGAGGCGTTTGTTGACATCTGCTAGCATGAGTTCGACGATTTGGAGAAGGTTGTCCTTGCTGAGAGGTTTAAATTCGATGATGCCGTCAAAACGGTTCATAAACTCTGGGCTAAAGAAGTTGCCGAGTTCACCGAGAACAGAGTTGGTTCGACCTTCACGAGCAGCTCCAAAACCAACGCTGGCTTCGGCCTTACCAGTACCCGCATTTGAGGTCATGATAATGATAGCATCCTTAAAGCTAACTGTCCGCCCTTGCCCATCTGTCAAACGACCATCGTCCAAGACTTGAAGGAACATGTGCATCACATCTGGATGGGCTTTCTCGACCTCATCGAGAAGGATGAGAGAATATGGGTTGCGACGAACCTTTTCAGTCAGCTGCCCAGCTTCATCATAACCAACATAACCTGGAGGGGCTCCGACCAATTTAGCTACACTGTGTTTTTCCATGTATTCACTCATATCAAAGCGAATCATGCTGTCAGCAGAACCAAAGAGCTCAATGGCTAGTTGTTTGGAAAGTTCTGTTTTACCAACACCAGTTGGTCCGACAAAGAGGAAGCTTCCGATTGGCCGGTTAGGAGTTCCAAGTCCAACACGATTACGACGGATTGCCTTGGCAATCTTATCGACAGCTTCATCTTGACCAATGACATGAGTTTTGAGGTCGTCTGCTAGATGGATAAGCTGAGACTGTTCTTTTTCTTTGAGTTCTCCAACAGGGATATTGGTTTTTTGCTCAATGATATGTTCGATGGTTTTCTCGCTAATGATTGGAGTATCCTGATCGGTCACCTTGTTCTTTTGCATTTCTTTGTACTTGGCAATCTGATCGCGGAAATAAGCAGCCTTTTCAAAGTCTTCCTCTCGTGTAGCTTGCGCCTTGAGATTTTCAGCTTCTATTAAACGCTGATCAATCACTTTAGGGTCAACAAAGTTCAGGGTCAGATTCATCTTTGAACCGGCTTCGTCCAACAGGTCAATAGCCTTGTCTGGCAGGAAGCGATCTTGGATGTAGCGGTTGGAAAGATTTGCAGCAGCTTCGATGGCAGCATCAGTATACTTGACGTGATGGTAGTCTTCGTATTTCTTCTGAACTCCTTTAAGGATGATAATGGTTTCTTCGACAGTTGGTTCATCTACCTTGACAGGCTGCATACGGCGCTCTAGGGCAGCATCTTTTTCAATGATGCGGTATTCATTGAGAGTAGTGGCACCGACCATTTGCAATTCACCACGGGCAAGGGCAGGTTTGAGGATATTTCCTGCATCCATATTGCCATCGCCAGCAGATCCTGCACCAACAATTTCATGGATTTCATCGATAAAGAGGATGATGTCCTCGCGTTTGCGAATTTCTTCCATGAGTTTTTGCATACGTTCTTCAAATTGGCCTCGAATCCCTGTTCCTTGGACTAGACTGACCACATCCAGACGGATGACCTGCTTGCCTTGAAGTTTATGGGGAACATCGCCATCGACAATCTTCTGAGCTAGACCTTCCACAACGGCTGTTTTACCAACACCCGGTTCTCCGATGAGGACAGGATTGTTCTTGGTTCGACGGTTGAGGATTTCGATAACGCGGATAATCTCCTCATCTCGACCGATAACAGGGTCAATATCTCCCCGACGAGCAATCTCAGTAATATTGATACCATATTCCTCTAGGAGTCCTTTTTCTTGACTAGGAGGTGTTTGAAGTGGGCCTCGGTTTTGAGGTCCATAACCACCGTTTCCTCCATATCCTCCACCAGATTGAGTTGGAGGGACGTTATTTGAAGAAGGTTTGAAATTGTTCAAATCATTGAAAAAGTCGCCGAAAGGATCAAAGTCATGATTATTTAAGTCAGTCATTCCTTTAAAGAGGGTATTATTTGGATCTGTTTTGATAATTTTATAGCAATTTTGACAAAGATCAATTTGCTTTTGCTGTCCATTGATATTGGTATACAGATGAATTGTTGAGTCGTTAATTTTACAGTTTTGACAGAGCATACATCTACCTCATTTCATTCTTATTCTTGGTCTAAGAAAAAGGTCAAGAATAGTCAAAGTTTTATACTCTCATTATAGCATGATTAAGGTGTAAAGCAAGTAAAAAGATTGGGAAGTGGTCGTTTTTAAAAGAGGGATTTATGGAGAATTAAGCGACTTGAAGGTAAGAAAAAATCCCATTTGTGGTGACAAAAAGGATTCTCATTCATCGGGACTTACTGCCCGTTGTTTTTATATTAGTAAAGGAGTTCGTAGATCTCCATTGCAATCAAATCAATGCTATCAAAGGTATAAGTTTCACGAGCCTCTACATCGCGAAGGGTGAAGAGTGATCCGTTTTCTTCGTCGTGGCTGTATGCAACTTCTGCGACGACAACACCTTCACGTTCAAAATTACGTTTTAGATTTCCACCATCTTTTGTCATTGCTTCTAGGCGGTTAATGATTCTAACCAAATGTGATTCCATTTTGATTCTCCTCCATTTCTTATCGTTTCTATTTTACCATAAACAAGAGGTAGTTGACTAGAAAAAAACTGTGATTTCTCTCTATTTCTCTATTCTATCAAGTTAATTGTTAAAATTAGGAAAAAAGGATTGCATTTTAATTCAATTCATGTTATAATCATACAATCCAATACATAGAAAGTTGATTGAATATGAATTTTTCTTTTTTACCAAAGTATTTACCATATTTTAACTATGGTGCTCTGATTACCGTATTGATTTCTATCCTTGTTGTCTGCTTAGGGACCATTATAGGTGTGTTACTGGCCTTTGCCCAACGTTCACGCTTTAAACCGCTCGTTTGGTTTGCAAATGTGTATGTTTGGATTTTCCGTGGGACGCCAATGATGGTTCAGATTATGATTGCTTTTGCCCTTATGCATATCAACGCTCCAACTATCCAAGTGGGGATTTTAGGAGTTGATCTTTCTCGTTTGATTCCTGGTATTCTGATTATTTCTATGAACAGTGGAGCTTACGTTTCAGAAACTGTTCGTGCAGGGATCAATGCGGTTCCTAAAGGTCAGTTAGAGGCTGCATATTCTCTAGGTATTCGTCCCAAAAATGCCATGCGTTATGTTATTTTGCCACAAGCTATCAAGAATATTCTTCCAGCGCTGGGAAATGAATTTATCACCATTATCAAGGATAGTTCCCTCTTGTCTGCGATTGGGGTGATGGAGTTGTGGAATGGTGCAACTACAGTAGCAACAACAACTTATTTACCATTGACTCCCCTTTTATTTGCAGCCTTTTATTATTTGATTATGACCTCTGTTTTGACAGTGGCGTTGAAAGCATTTGAAAAACATATTGGACAAGGAGACAAGAAATAATGACAGAAACCTTGATTAGAATTGAAGAACTACATAAGTCTTTTGGGAAAAATGAAGTTTTAAAAGGCATCAACCTTGAGATTAAACGAGGAGAAGTTGTGGTCATTATCGGTCCGTCAGGGAGCGGGAAATCAACTCTCCTTCGTTCGATGAATCTCCTTGAAGAAGCAAGTAAAGGTAAGGTTATCTTTGAAGGAGTTGATATCACTGATAAGAAAAATGACCTTTTTGCCATGCGTGAAAAGATGGGTATGGTATTCCAACAATTCAACCTCTTTCCCAATATGACAGTGATGGAAAATATCACTTTGTCCCCGATCAAAACCAAAGGTGAAAGCAAGGAAGTTGCGGAGAAAAGAGCACAGGAACTGTTAGAAAAAGTTGGCTTGCCAGACAAGGCGACGGCCTATCCTCAGAGCTTGTCAGGTGGTCAGCAACAACGGATTGCTATTGCACGTGGACTTGCTATGGAACCAGATGTTTTGCTCTTTGATGAGCCGACTTCAGCCCTAGACCCTGAGATGGTTGGAGAAGTTCTAGCTGTTATGCAAGACCTTGCCAAGTCAGGGATGACTATGGTGATTGTGACTCATGAAATGGGCTTTGCGCGTGAGGTAGCAGACCGTGTTATCTTTATGGCGGATGGAGTTGTTGTTGAAGATGGAACACCAGAGGAGATTTTTGATCAAACAAAAGAACAACGGACCAAGGAATTTTTGAGTAAGGTTTTGTAATACCTCATTTTTAGAAGAAATGGAGTAGGCATCATGGCTTCCAGTGAAGAATATTTAGATTTTATTCTCGAACAGCTATCAGAGCTAGAGGAGATGAGTTATCGTCCAATGATGGGAGAGTATATCCTTTATTATCGTGGGAAGATTATTGGGGGAATCTATGATAATCGTTTGTTACTGAAGCCTGTGAAGGTGGTCATGGATCAACTGAGACAGAATAGGCTTGAACGTCCTTATGAAGGAGCTAAGGAGATGATTTTGATAGAAGACATTGAAGATAAGTCATTTCTAACGAGATTAATTAAGGAGATGTATGAAGTCTTACCGGCTCCAAAAGTCAAAAAGAAAGCGTGACAAGTTTACTTAGTATAAATAGGCATAAAAGCTCGATAAGGGCTTTTTCTTATAGTTTCAGACTATAGGGTCCATTAGGCAAGAAGTGTTAGGATGGCGAGTTATTTTTTGTTATAATAGAAGATATTTGATAGAAAAGAGAAGAGATATGGCACAGATTATCGATGGGAAGGCTCTTGCGGCTAAGTTACAAGAACAGTTGGCTGAGAAGACGGCTAAACTAAAAGAAGAAACAGGTCTAGTTCCAGGATTGGTAGTGATTTTGGTGGGGAACAATCCTGCCAGCCAAGTCTACGTTCGAAACAAGGAACGGTCAGCTCTCGCTGCTGGCTTCCGTAGTGAAGTAGTGCGAGTTCCAGAGACCATTACCCAAGCGGAATTATTAGACTTGATTGCCAAATACAATCAAGATCCAGCTTGGCATGGGATTTTAGTTCAATTACCTTTGCCAAAACATATTGACGAAGAGGCAGTTTTATTAGCCATTGACCCAGAAAAAGATGTGGATGGTTTCCATCCTCTAAACATGGGTCGCCTCTGGTCTGGTCATCCAGTTATGATTCCTTCAACACCAGCAGGAATTATGGAGATGTTTCATGAGTATGGGATTGAGTTGGAAGGTAAAAATGCGGTTGTTATCGGTCGCTCAAATATCGTTGGAAAACCGATGGCTCAGCTTCTTTTAGCCAAGAATGCGACTGTGACCTTGACCCACTCACGGACCCATCATCTTGCTAAGGTGGCTGCAAAGGCGGATATTCTTGTGGTTGCAATCGGTCGCGCTAAGTTTGTGACTGCTGATTTTGTCAAACCAGGAGCGGTTGTCATTGACGTTGGGATGAACCGAGATGAAAATGGCAAGCTTTGTGGAGATGTTGATTATGATGCGGTTGCACCACTTGCTAGTCACATCACTCCTGTACCTGGTGGAGTTGGTCCTATGACGATTACTATGCTAATGGAGCAAACCTATCAGGCAGCGCTTCGAACACTGAACGAGGACTAGGAAGATGAAATTCGTATTTGACCTAGATGGAACGCTATCTTTTGACTATATGACCATAGATGAAGAGATTAAGCAGGTTCTTTTAAAGGCTGAAGATTATGGGCATGAGCTTGTGTTTGCCTCAGCTCGCTCTTATCGGGATTGCTTGGGTTTATTAGGACCTGAACTCAGTCAGCGCTTGGTCATAGGTTTGAATGGTGGCGTAGCCTATCATTTGGGGAAGGCTATCTTTGAAAGGAATCTCGATGCTAGAGTTTATCAGGCGCTAGTGGATTATTGCCAGACTTATAATCTGCCTTTCTTTGTAGATGATTGCTTTGACTATAGCGGTCAGATTGTAGAGAAGATTCCATTTATTTCCAGTGTGGATCCCTTAAAGGTGGCTCGTCATCAGAAACTTGAGGACTTAGGGACTCCGATTAAGGTAGTCGTTTATATGGGTGACCATGAGGATTTGCTTGATGATCTGCTTGGTCAGTTAGAAAGACTAGGACAAGCTCATCTGTCTTATCATGCGCATGAAAAGTGCCTTTATGTTAATCCCTTGGATACTCATAAGGCGACAACTGTTGAAAAGTTATGCGGGGAGAACTTCATCGCTTTTGGAAATGACCAAAACGATATTGAACTGTTTAAAACGTCGCTCTATTCAGTCCAGATAGGAGATTTTGCTGGTCTTACTCCATATGCAGATGACACGTTAGAGATAAAAGGAGCTCCTTCTCCAGCAGTTGCTGCTAAAATCTTACAGACCTTTGCGGAATTTAAGGGAAAATAGTGTAGAAGGAGGTTCGCCTTCTTTTTATGTAGAGTAATGCAGTCTATAAACTATAAATTTGAAGTTTGAAAAAGATATTAATGGAATTCAATTTGTAGTAGAAAGAGTCTAGAACCGAAAGCTATTTTCATTGCAACTATTCCTTTTAAATGACCCCTTCTTATATACCATTTTATTGGGTTAAATTAATGGAAAATAATTGCAATTTAAGGTGCCTTTTGATATATTTAATATATAAAATATATTATAAAACTTGGTACTTGTTTGTGTATTCAGAAGGAGGTTATTTTTTAAAATAAAGTAAACGCTTACTTTGTATCAAGAAAAAGAAATGAGGATTTTAATGAACAAAAGACTTTTTGATAAACGTTGTCATTATAGCATTCGTAAATTTGCAATAGGTGCGGCATCTGTAATGATTGGGGCTAGTATATTTGGTATTTCTGCTGTACAAGCTGAGGAGGTGGATTCATCCAATGCTAAAACAGAAGAAACAACTGTTCATCAAGCTCAACCTTTAGATAAGCTTCCCGATGATGTGGCAGCTGCTATTGCAAAGGCTGATGAGAATGGTGGACGTGAGTTTGTAAAACCAAAAGCTGAATCGGCAGAAGACAAAGTGACTAAGGATACAGAACCTACTACACCTACTAACGAGAGTAGTCGTGAATTGGTTAGTCCTAAAGGGGAAACTCCAAATAAAGTAGAAGAAGGAAACAAGGCTGATAACAAACAGAAATCTGAAGAGGCAAATCCAAAGCCTGTTGAATCTGCAGTAACAGCTGGAACAGAAGTGAAAGAGGATTCTAAAAAAACTTCTGAAAAGGACCAAGTGAAAGCAGACACAGAGATTAAACCTTCTTCTGAAAAATCGCAAGTGCTGTCTAGAGAGTCAAACAAAGCCGAAGTTGAAAAGGAAAAACAGCTATTATCGGAACGAAAACAAGATTTTAATAAAGATTGGTATTTTAAACTAAATGCCCAAGGAGATTTTTCAAAAAAAGATGTGGATGTTCATGATTGGTCTAAATTGAATCTTCCTCATGATTGGAGTATTTATTTTGACTTTGATCACAAGTCTCCCGCTCGTAATGAAGGTGGGCAGTTAAATGGTGGAACAGCTTGGTATCGTAAGACTTTCACATTAGACGAAGCAGACAAGAATAAGGATGTTCGTATCAATTTTGATGGGGTTTACATGGATTCAAAGGTCTATGTAAATGGTAAATTTGTCGGACATTATCCAAGTGGCTATAATCATTTTTCATATGATATCACAGAATTTTTAAACAAGGATGGTAGTGAAAATTCAATTACTGTTCAAGTGACCAATAAGCAACCAAGTAGTCGTTGGTATTCAGGAAGTGGGATTTATCGTGATGTAACCCTTAGTTATCGTGATAAAGTCCATGTTGCCGAAAATGGTAATCATATAACTACTCCAAAACTTGCTGAGCAAAAAGAAGGGAATGTTGAAACACAGGTTCAAAGTAAGATTAAAAATACGGATAAGAAGGCTGCTAAAGTCTTTGTGGAACAACAAATTTTTACTAAGGAAGGTAAGGTTGTTTCAGAATTAGTCCGCTCTGAAACGAAGAATTTAGCAGAAAATGAAACTGCAGATTTCAGACAAACAATCCTAGTTAATAAACCAACTCTTTGGACGACAAAAAGTTATCATCCTCAACTGTATGTGTTGAAAACAAAGGTTTATAAAGAAGGTCAACTAGTTGATGTAACAGAAGATACATTTGGTTACCGTTATTTCAATTGGACTGCTAAGGAAGGTTTCTCTCTGAATGGTGAACGCATGAAATTCCACGGAGTAAGTATTCACCATGACAATGGAGCCTTGGGGGCAGAAGAGAATTATAAGGCTACCTATCGTAAATTAAAACTCTTGAAAGATATGGGGGTTAACTCTATTCGAACAACCCACAATCCAGCGAGTCCTCAGTTGCTTGATGCTGCAGCTAGTTTAGGTCTTTTGGTTCAAGAGGAAGCTTTTGATACTTGGTATGGTGGCAAGAAGACTTACGACTATGGACGGTTCTTTGATCAAGATGCTCGCTATGCGATTGCCATCATGGCCTTTAGAATGTTCTTTATTGGCTGGACCAATATAATGGGAATTCAAATCTTGATTCCTCACAATAAGAATCGTGAATTTATGCTATCAACAACTATTCCAGCTGTTTTTAGTGTGGGCTTGAATCTCCTCTTGATCCCGCCTCTGGGCTATATTGGAGCTTCAATTGTATCTGT
>NZ_GL732466.1:332222-342624 GCF_000187645.1 Streptococcus sp. C300 | reverse complement strand
AGAAGGTCAACTAGTTGATGTAACAGAAGATACATTTGGTTACCGTTATTTCAATTGGACTGCTAAGGAAGGTTTCTCTCTGAATGGTGAACGCATGAAATTCCACGGAGTAAGTATTCACCATGACAATGGAGCCTTGGGGGCAGAAGAGAATTATAAGGCTACCTATCGTAAATTAAAACTCTTGAAAGATATGGGGGTTAACTCTATTCGAACAACCCACAATCCAGCGAGTCCTCAGTTGCTTGATGCTGCAGCTAGTTTAGGTCTTTTGGTTCAAGAGGAAGCTTTTGATACTTGGTATGGTGGCAAGAAGACTTACGACTATGGACGGTTCTTTGATCAAGATGCAACTCATCCGGAGGCTAAGAAGGGTGAGAAGTGGTCTGATTTTGATCTCAGAACAATGGTAGAACGTGATAAGAACAATCCGTCTATCGTCATGTGGTCTCTTGGAAATGAGGTAGAGGAGGCAAATGGTAGTCCTCGTTCTATCGAAACTGCTAAACGCTTGAAGGCAGTTATCAAAGCGATTGATACTGAGCGTTATGTAACCATGGGGGAAAACAAATTTAGTCGTGCAGCGACAGGTGATTTCTTGAAACTCGCAGAAATTATGGATGCTGTCGGTATGAACTATGGTGAACGTAATTATGATGCTGTTCGTAGAGCGCATCCAGACTGGCTCATTTATGGTTCTGAAACCTCTTCAGCTACTAGGACGCGTGATTCTTATTATAACCCTGCTCAAATCCTTGGACATGACAATCGTCCAAATCGTCACTATGAACAATCTGACTATGGTAATGACCGTGTTGGATGGGGAAGAACAGCTACTGAATCATGGACTTTTGACCGTGATCGTGCTGGCTATGCTGGACAATTTATCTGGACAGGAATTGACTATATTGGAGAACCGACTCCATGGCATAACCAAGATAGTACACCTGTCAAGAGCTCTTACTTTGGTATTATTGATACAGCTGGTTTACCAAAGAATGATTTCTACCTTTACCGTAGTGAATGGTATAGTGCTAAAGAAAAGCCAACTGTTCGCATTTTACCACATTGGAACTGGACTGAAGAGACCCTTAAGGATCGCAAGATGCTGATTGATGGAAAGGTTCCGGTTCGTACCTTCTCAAATGCTGCAAGCGTCGAATTGTTCTTAAATGGAGAGTCGCTTGGTAAAAAGGAATTTACTAAGAAAAGGACAGAAGATGGACGTCCATATCATGAGGGAGCTAAACCAAGTGAATTGTATCTTGAGTGGCTTGTGAAATACCAACCAGGCACACTGACTGCGATTGCTCGAGATGAAAATGGCAACGAAATTGCGCGTGATAGTGTGACAACTGCTGGGGAGCCAGCAAGAGTTCGTCTGACTAAAGAAGAGCATGTTATCACTGCAGATGGAAAGGACCTATCCTACATCCATTATGAAATTGTTGATGGCGATGGTAATGTGGTTCCTACAGCTAACAATCTTGTTCATTTCAATCTTCATGGTCAGGGACAAATCGTTGGTGTGGATAATGGAGAACAAGCTAGTCGTGAACGCTACAAAGCTCAAGCAGATGGAACATGGCAAAGACGTGCTTTCAATGGTAAAGGGGTTGTCATTGTAAAATCAACAGAAAAAGAAGGTAAATTTACTCTTTATGCAGATTCTGCTGGTTTGACATCTGATAGCGCAACGGTCGCAACGGTGTCTGGTAAGAAAGAAAATCGTCACTTTGTAGCCTTTGCTCCTGTAAAAGCAACAACTGATGTGACGACAAATCCTGAATTACCTCAAACAGTAACAGCTATTTATAGTGACGGTAGTATTGAGGAAAAGACTGTAACTTGGGAAATGCCATCTGACTTGCTTACAAGCGCAGGTGAGAAAAAAGTATCTGGACGTGTAGAAGGTTTAGAAACTAAAGCTGAGGCACTTGTTAAAGTGATTGCTTTAGATAGATGGTTACCAAAAGTTGCTACAGTCCCAGTTGGAACGAATGCGGCTGATTTGGATAAAACGGTCACAGCTGTTCTGACAGATGGTAGCTTGATTGATACTGATGTTGTTTCTTGGACCTTGAAAGACCCTGCTGCTTTGAACAAGGAAGGTGGACGTACGGAGGCTACTGGTAAATTGGTAGATGACGACCGTGAAGTGACTGCAACCTTTATCGCAAGTAGTAAGGAAACAACAAGTAGCATTACAGGACTTACTGTTGGGGATAAAGCTCTTGAGAATTTTGAGTCTGGCAAGACCTATTACCGTGTATCCCTTCCTTACACTGCAACTATTCCAAGTGTTGGAGCTCAGACTACCGGATATCAAGTAACTGTTCAGCAAGCTTCTGCTGATAATGGTTATCAGGCTTCTGTCTTCTTGAGTGACCAAAAGGGTGACTTGGTTCAAACTTACTTAATTCAGTTTGTGAAGGAAGCTCCTGCTTTGAAACGTTTGGAAGTGGTTGTAGAAGGAAAAGAAACTGCCACTGAAGATCAAGTATTAACTTATCACGTCATTGGTCGTTATGAGGATGGTTCACAAACAGAGTTTTCGGCTTCAGATATTCACTTAGAAGCTAAATCATCTGATGGGGGACATCTTGAGGTGAATGGTCAGAATCTATTGCTCTATACTAAGGGAAGAGTGACTTTGACACCTCGAATCGATAATCAAACAGAGAAAACAGAATCTGTAACCACTGAAGTGGTGATTAAAGAAAATAAAGTCAGCAAGAAGATTGTGAAACTTCATCCTGTGTCTGTTTCTACAGATATCAATCAGCAACCGAATCTACCTAAAGAAGTTGGAGCAGAATTTGATAAGGGCTTGCCACGCAAAGTATCTGTAGCTTGGGATAAGGTAGATGAAAAAGAGTTGGGGCACTATCATAGCTTTACGCTTAAAGGACATGTGGAAGGCACAGATATTGAAGCTCAAGCGACTGTAACGGTTGAAGGATTGCAAGTTGCAGAGGAAATCAGTCTCACAGTACCTAAGGGTGAGACGGTTCAATTGCCAGCTAATGTTCGGGCTTACCATTCTAACGGAACAACTATCTATAAAGATGTTGTTTGGGATCAGGTTCCAGCCAACTTTAGTCAAACTGAAGGGGTCTATGAAATCAATGGTCGTTTAGTAGGTAGCAATCTGACAACTAAAGCTCATGTTCGAGTATCTAGTCAAGTGGTTGCTGGAAATAATATCTCTAAACAATGGACAGGTTCACAATTACCAGCTGCCATTGTATCCAATACAGGAGGAGATGACACAGCCAACACCTTGAACGATTTGACTGTATCAAGAACGCCATCAGATGCTAAAAATAGATGGACTACTTGGAGAACAAATACTGATAATGACTGGGCTTCTATCTTATTTGGTAATTCAGGAGACTTGACGAAGCGTTTTGTCAACAATTTGTCGGTTGATTTCTATACTGATGGAGCAATTGGTCTTCCAAAAGAATATGTAGTTGAATATTATGTAGGTAAAGAAATTCCAGATTTACCAAGTGATGTCAGTCATGCGCAACGAGATAGCAATCATCCATTTAATAATCCAGACAATTGGAAAGCAGTTGAAAACTTACATGCTCCAAGTCAGCTGTCTGCAACTCAAACCAATCACTTCACATTTGACAAGGTCGAAACCTACGCTGTTCGTATTCGTATGAAGAAAGCAGATGGAACATCAGGTGTTGGTCTGACAGAGCTAACTGTGCTTGGAAACAAGGTCTTAAGTGAAACAAGTTCAGAGATTTCTATCAAGGTAGATGGCAAGGATCTTGAACATTTTAATCCATCTAAGACAGATTACTATATTCCTCAATCTAGCAAAGAAATCACAGCAACAGCTAGCAATAATGGTTTGGTAACAGTTGTTCCTGCAACAAGTCCAAAAGGTGCAACACGTCTCATCTTGAAAGCAGAAGATGGTACTGTGTTGAAAGAATATCGAATTTTCCGCAATGATGAGAGAGAAACTAGTCAACCTCTTGCTGCAGAAAACAGTGCTAAAATCTTGAATGTTGGAGACAATCTTCAACTTCCTTCAGAAGTAAGTGTTTATTATCCAACTTCAACTAATTGGACTACAGATAAACTTGCAGTGAAGTGGGATGCTATTCCTGAACATGCGACAGAGCATGAGGGAACATTTGAAGTTACCGGTCATGTCATTGGTACAAATCTAACGACTAAAATGCAGGTGACAGTTGTTGCTAAAGGCAATCAAGTCATTTCAGAAAATCCAAGCAACAATGAAACGGATTCTAAAGCCTTTGCTTCGACAACGAACGATACTCAAGCAGCTTCACATGATCGAATTTTCTATATCAATGATGGAAAATACAATGAAGATGGACGTTGGACAAACTGGTCTCGTACTCCGAAAAATCAAGAAACTTCTGTTGGATTACTCTTTAAGAAGGATGGAAAAATTGCTTCTCAATCTATTGGGAAAGTAGCCATTCAGTTCTTTAAAGATAGTGGCACAGATGCTCCAGAGAAAATGGTTCTAGAAAGATATATTGGTCCTGCTTTTACAGAACCAAGTACGATTTCTCGTTACGAAGAAAATGCCGATCATCCATTTAACAAGGCAGAAAATTGGGCACCAATTTCTTACAAAGCTTCTGGAGAATTAGTAGCTGGTAAACCAATCGAGTTTAACTTTGAACCGGTTCAAACGACAGCTATTCGTGCGCGCATGACTCGTAAGGCTACCACCAATGGTCTTGCACTTGTAGAATTTACAGCCTACTCTGCAGGCAAGGGATCAGAAGTGGAAACACCATCAGCGACTATTTCGATCGACGGAAAAGCATTGGAAAACTTTGATCCAAATGTGACAGATTACACTCTAACAACAATGGGTTCAAAACCAAAAGTCACTGCAACAACTAGTGGACATGGAGTAGTTACAGTTGTGGATTCTGGAAATGCCAATCTTCCAACACTAGTTCGTCTTGTTTCCAAAGATGGAAATCTGGTGAAAGAATATCGTTTACACTTTAAGTCTACCTTCCAAACAACACCAACAGAAGGCGTTAAGAACTTAGTAGCAGAAACTCCAAGTTTGGAAATTGAAAAGACTCCACTTCCGTTTAAAGAAGTTATTCGTGAAAACCCTGAACTTGCTCAAGGTCAACGTCGTATCGTTTCTGAAGGACAAGATGGAGAAAAAGTTGACTATATTCAAGTTTTGGGTACTACTAGAAGTCTTGTTCATTCTGAAGAAAGAAAGGCTCAGGATCGCATTGTTGAAGTAGGAGTGAAAGCATCTATTTCAAGTAGTAAAGGCGAGGAGCCAGCTCCAGTCAATGAAGTTCCAGAATTCAAAGGAGGTGCTAACTATATAGAAGCAGCAGTAAACGAAGTTCCAGAATACACAGGAACTCTTGCTACTGTAGGAGATCAAGCGGCACCAAGCGTTGAGAAACCTGAATTTAAGGGTGGCGTTAATGCTGTAATGGCTCTAGAACATAAACTTCCAGAGTATCATGGTGTTCTAGCCACGGTAGGAAATGAGGAAGCGCCTGTTCTTGAAAAACCAGATTATCCAGTAGAGCTATTAGCTCATGACCAGACTATAAAACCAAATGTTTCAGTAGTAAAAGAAGAGCAAAATAGATTACCAGAAACAGGTGAGGGAGAATCTGAAACAGCCATTTTCTTGGCAGGTGTTAGCTTGGCCTTGTCAGCAGCCCTATTAACTGCAAAACGAAAAGAGGATTAGTTTGTGCGTCTAATGCTATCCTATTGGTATAGCTTGGTCGATGATAAAAAATCACATCGATAAATGAGTTGAAGAGATGGAGAGGACCGATTAGGCCTCTCCGTCTTTACTAGTAAAAATGGAATCGTTTACTTTCGTGTTTGGATGAAAGGAGATAAGATAAAGATGGATAAAAATTTTTTCAATAAACGTTGTCATTACAGTATTCGTAAATTCGCTATTGGAGTAGCTTCTATTATGATTGGTGCCAGTATCTTTGGTGTTAATTTAGTAGAGGCAGCAGAAACAGGTAATGTAGGAGATAAAGAGGGAACTATAACTCAAGCACAGCCATTGGAAAAGTTACCTGATGAACTTGCAGCAGTTTTGAAGAAAGCAGAAGAAAATGCTGGGAAGGAAGCTAGCTCGACAGTTGGAAATGGAGAAACTACAGGAACGATTGGTTCTACTGATTCGACAAATAATCTTAAACCAGCTGAAGCACCTAGAATTCCAGAGAATGAAACAAAGCCGTCTGAAGCCATGAGTGGAGGACAAAATGAGAAAGAAATCGCTAAACCTAGTCAACCAACTACACCTGAAAAACCAAAAGTAGACCAAACCGGTGATGGAACAGTTGAATTGGCAGATCAATTCACTGCAAGTAAACCAGCTAGCGAAGCCAGTATTGAAGCTGCCAGCAAGAGCTCAGACTATCTCAAAAAAGAGTACAAGGTCTTTCCAACTCCACAAAAAGTGACTTATGGAGAAGGTGTCACAGCCCTTCGTAAGCAAGTCAATCTGGTCATGGGCGATCAACTCGATATCTATACTCGCAATCGCTTGAAGAGCGTTTTGCAGGACAATCAAGTATCTTACAAAACTAGTAAAACGGCCGTTTCTGGCGCAACTAATATCTATCTTGGAGTGCATGGACAAGGTTCACAAGCAGAACAAAACTTGTCCAAGGTTTCCACAGGTCTCTTTGACAAAATTGATGCTTATGCTCTGACCATCAAGGACAACTATATCTCCATCGTCGGAAAAGACACAGATGCGGTCTTTTATGGTTTGACAACCTTGAAACATATGCTCAAGGAAAGTCAAGTGCCAGTCCTTCGCAATGTGACAGTGGAAGATTACGCTGAAATCAAGAACCGTGGGTTTATCGAAGGTTACTATGGAAATCCATGGTCTAATGAAAATCGTAAAGAATTGATGCGTTATGGAAGTGAATTGAAGTTAACTCAATACTATTTCGCACCAAAAGATGATCCATACCACAATAAGAAATGGCGTGAACTTTACCCAGAAGAAAAACTGGCTGAAATCCGAGAACTTGCACGTGTCGGTAATCAAACGAAAACACGTTATGTTTGGACCATCCATCCATTTATGAACAATCGTATCCGCTTTGGCAATGAAGCGCATTACCAGGCTGATCTTGCAACCATAAAGGCTAAGTTTACTCAGTTGTTGGACGTGGGAGTGCGTGAATTTGGTGTGCTTGCAGATGATGCACCAAGCCCAGTTGGTGGTTACCATAGTTATGTTCGCTTGATGAAGGATATCACAAATTGGTTGACTGAAAAACAAACAACATACAGTGGTCTCCGTAAAGATATGATTTTTGTTCCTGCCTGGTACATGGGGCAAGGAACTGAAGCTGAACTTCGAACCTTGAATGAACATCTTCCTGAAAATGTCCATTTAACTCTTACTGGTGGAAAGGTCTGGGGGGCTGTTGACCAAACATTCTTAACGAACTTAAAGAAAAATTTAACAGAAGGTGGTAAGACTTACCGTCCAATTCAGTTCTGGATTAACTGGCCATGTAATGATAATACAAAACCCCACCTAATTCTTGGAGGTGGTGAAAAATTCTTACATCCAAATGTTGATTTATCACTTGCACAAGGAATTATGCTAAATCCAATGCAACAATCTGAAGCATCTAAAGTGGCACTTTTTGATATGGCTCAGTATGGATGGAAACAATGGAGAAGTGTAGAAGAAGCAGAACAAATCAACGATATGGCCTTTAACTATGTAGTTAATGATCATTTTGAAGAAAGCAGTGTTTCGAAGGCTTTTCGAGAACTCGGAAAACACATGCGCAATCAAAATAGACCTCCTCATGTCACTAAATTAGAAGAGTCTGTAGAATTGGCTCCAAAATTGACAGAATTCTATAACAAACTCAAATCTGGTCAAAATCTGGATACTGAAAGAAAAGAGTTGAGGGAAATTTTTGCTGGTTTGAAAGCCAATGCTCTATTACTTAAAGAAAAAGGTGATCAGAAATTAATCGAACAAATTCACTATTGGTTAGAGAATACAGTAGATCAAATGAACGCGCTTGAAGCTTTCCTAACAGCTACAGAAGGTCTTACTGAAAAGAATGATGCCAAGGTGTGGGAGTATTATCAGGCCGGAGTCAAACATTATGACCAGTCAGTTAAGTATGCCTTCTTTTACGTTGACCATTATGAATACGCAGAATTTGGTGTCCAACATATTCGACCATTTATCAATAATCTCAAAGAATACTTAGCCTTACATATCCAAGCAATGTTGAATCCAGATAAACTTGTGACAACATTTATTACGAATCGTGCTGGAATAGAAGGTGGATTGAAAGAAGTCACAGATGGTGACTTTGATACACATGTGATTGCCAAAACAACCATTGTGATTGAGAGAGGCGATTATGTAGGCTTGCGCTTTAATAAGGCAATTAAAATACACAAATTAGGTTTCGCTACGGGTACTAATACGGCCGATAATTATACCTTTAGTAATGCTCTTGTTGAATATCAAAATGAACATGGAGAATGGATAGCCATAACGAGCCCCGCTTATACTGGTAGAGAACGTATTCTGGAATTTAATGACCTTGATATCACAGCTCAAGCTGTCCGTATGATAGCAACAGCTAAGAAGGATAATGCTTGGCTTGCCATGCGTGAAATTGCTGTTAACAGACCCCTAGAATTGGGTAGTAAGAAGGTTAGGGGCACTATTAGTTTAAGTCCAAACCTTGTTTACAAATATGGAACAAGTGTTGTTCAGATGCAAGATGGTCGAGAAAACACAGAATCCATGATGGCACATGTTGATCAGACCAATGTCACACCAGCTCAAGCCTGGGTAAAAATGGACTTAGGTGGGCTGCACAAAGTAAAACGAGTTCATCTGATGCAAGGGGAACGAGACAAACTAGCATCTGGTGTCATCGAATATTCTGCAGATGGTACAAATTGGACAACGCTTCAAAATTTATCAGGGCAACGAACTTCTGATATTGTGAAAGAATTTACAACTCGTTTTGTTCGCATTCGCAATACACAAACCTTAAATAAGTGGTGGAGAATTGCGGAATTTACAGTAGATGTCGATAGTCCAAATCTTGACTTAACAGACACCAACGTCGATGCCTTGAAGGAAACGCCGGTAGTGGATAGCTTGGGACATTATGAACTTCAAATTCCAGCTGGAACTAAACTTCCTGCAAATAGCTATCTAGGTATGAAACTTGACCGTATCCATCAAATCAAGAGCATCCAGCTCCAAGGTCAGGCCAATCCAGCTCTTACTCTAGAGTACTCTGCAAATGCGCAAGAATGGACGCCGGCTAGCCAATTGACAGACAGAACTTTTGCAACCCACTTGGTTCGTTATGTTCGTCTGGTCAATAAAACAGATCAGGAACAAGCTGTGACAGCCACTTCTCTCCTTGTGACAACCAAAGAAGTACAACCAACCAAACTAGAATCTACAACTATGGGCATTCATCCAACATACGGAAGCAATGATGTTCGTAAACTGAACAACCTAGATCAACTGTTTGACGGTGTTTACAACAACTTCGTTGAGTTTTCAGACTATGCCCATAAAGATGGCCACGTAACCTTGAAACTTGGTAGCGAACGTACCATCAAGAAAATCAGAGCCTACATCCAAGACGGAACTCAAAACTATCTTCGTGATGGTAAGATTCAAGTCAGCCAAGACGGTAAAACTTGGACTGATGTCGTTACAGTAGGAGATGGTGTGGCCAACAGCCAACACGATGATTCATTGACAGATGGTTGGACACACGATTCTAAGATGCCAGGAAATCGCTACATCGAGGGTGAATTGACGACACCAGTCAAAGCCAACTATCTCCGTGTCCTCTATACAGCAGACTATGATGCCCGTTTTGTAGGCTTTACAGAATTGGTCATCAACGATGGTGAGTTTGTCAAACCAATCAATGATCCAACAGTAGAAGGAAGTAGTGGAGAAAGCCAAGGCAACCTTTATAATAATCTTGTAGACGGCAAAGTCTTGACCAGCTACAAGTCTGAAAAAGAAAAGGGGGAGTTGGTGTATCACTTGTCTGAGCCGACCAATGCTAACCACCTTCGTCTCGTTTCCAGTCTTCCTGAAGGAGCTAAGGCACGTGTTCTTGCTAGAACACTCAAGGATGGTCAAGACAGTTGGCTAGACCTCGGTGCCATTACATCCAGTCTCCAAACTTTCGCTATCCGAAATGGTGGCTCTCTTCTAGACGTCAAATTAGTCTGGGAAGGTGGCAAGGCTGAGTTTTATGAATTGGCAAGCTTCCATCAAGAATTAACAGAAGAACCGGTTCAATCAAGCAAGGGCGAAGAGCCAGCACCCGTTCTTGAGGTTCCT
>NZ_GL732466.1:296915-332202 GCF_000187645.1 Streptococcus sp. C300 | reverse complement strand
AAAAGAAAAGGGGAGTTGGTGTATCACTTGTCTGAGCCGACCAATGCTAACCACCTTCGTCTCGTTTCCAGTCTTCCTGAAGGAGCTAAGGCACGTGTTCTTGCTAGAACACTCAAGGATGGTCAAGACAGTTGGCTAGACCTCGGTGCCATTACATCCAGTCTCCAAACTTTCGCTATCCGAAATGGTGGCTCTCTTCTAGACGTCAAATTAGTCTGGGAAGGTGGCAAGGCTGAGTTTTATGAATTGGCAAGCTTCCATCAAGAATTAACAGAAGAACCGGTTCAATCAAGCAAGGGCGAAGAGCCAGCACCCGTTCTTGAGGTTCCTGAATTCACAGGTGGTGTCAATGCAGTTGAAGCCCTAGTACATGAACTTCCAGAGTACACAGGCGCAGTAGCAACAGTAGGTGACCAAGCTGCTCCAACAGTAGAGAAACCTGAGTTCAAGGGTGGTGTCAATGCAGTGATGGCTCTAGTGCATGAATTGCCAGAATACACAGGCCCGCTAGCAACAGTAGGTGATCAAGCTGCTCCAACAGTAGAGAAACCTGAGTTCAAGGGCGGTGTCAATGCTGTTATGGCACTGGTACATGAGCTTCCAGAATACACAGGTCCATTATCGACAGTAGGCGACCAAGCAGCACCGACAGTAGAGAAACCAGAGTTCAAGCTAAGTTCGTTAGAAAAAACTCAGACTTCAGGAGCACCAGTTCAAATTGCCAAAGAAGACAAGAGATTGCCAGAAACTGGTGAGAAACAGTCAGAAACAGCTATTTTCTTGGCAAGTGTTGGACTAGCTCTATCTGCTATCTTTGTCGCAAAAAGTAAAAAAGAAATTAATTGACTTTGAAAAAAGAGATATTTCGTAGAGGGGCTTTGTCCCCTCTTTTTCTATATGAAGGAAGAGATTTATGTTTAAGATGCAAGGTCAATAAACTTTATAGTATAATGAATAGAGAGGGAAAAAACGATGAAAGTGATTGATCAAGCTTTATTAGAAAAAGTCATTATTGAACGTTCTCGTCACAGCCATAAGGGAGATTACGGTCGCCTGCTCTTGCTTGGAGGGACCTATCCTTATGGGGGAGCTATCATCATGTCAGCCATTGCAGCTGTCAAAAGTGGGGCAGGGTTGGTGACTGTTGGCACGGATAAGGAAAATATTCCGGCTCTGCACAGTCATTTACCGGAGGCCATGGCATTTTCTCTTCAAGATCAGCAATTGTTAAAAGAGCAGTTGGAAAAGGCAGAAGTTGTCTTGTTAGGTCCGGGTTTGCGAGAGGATGCATTCGGAGAAGAACTCGTAAAACGGGTCTGTGACAGCCTTAGAAAAGACCAGATTTTGATTGCAGACGGCGGTGCTTTGGGCATCTTAGCAAAAGCTCATTTGACATTCCCATCTAGTCAGCACATCCTAACTCCCCACCAAAAGGAATGGGAAAGATTATCTGGTATAGTTCTTGACCATCAAAATACAGAGACGACTGCTAGGGCTCTTTCTTCTTTTCCTCAAGGAACAATTCTAGTTGAGAAAGGTCCAGCGACTCGTATCTGGCAAGCAGGAAAACCTGAATACTATCAACTGGAGGTTGGCGGTCCCTATCAAGCAACTGGTGGGATGGGAGATACTCTGGCTGGGATGATTGCAGGTTTTGCAGGTCAGTTTCACCAAGTCAGCCTCTATGAGAGAGTGGTGGTAGCAACCCACCTTCATTCAGCTATCGCGCAAGAACTAGCTCAAGAAAACTACCTTGTCTTGCCTACCGAAATTAGTAAAGCTCTTCCGAAAACAATGAAAAAAATATCTCAAAAAGGCAGCTAATACCTTAGTTGTCTTTTTTTGTTGATGTAGCTTTGTTGATAAGGTTTTCAAATACCTCAGAACCAGGAATCAACTGCTGAACTTGCGTGAAATTCTCACTTTTAAGGTCTGGGTTTTTACTCAAACTCACAAGGAAAGTGAGATTGTTATCAAAGTTGAGGGGTGTCAAATCATGCTTTTTTTGATATAATTTTTAATGATGAATGCGAGAAATGATCGGTATGTGGTCGTTGATTTAGAGGCGACCAGCACCGGAAGCAAGGCAAAAATTATTCAAGTAGGCATTGTGGTGATTGAGAATGGTGAAATCATCGATCAGTATGCGACTGATGTCAATCCCCATGAACCCTTGGATTCTCATATCAAAGAATTAACGGGTCTGACCGATCAGCGTTTGGCTGCGGCACCAGAGTTTTCTCAGGTGGCTGGAAAAATTTTTGAATTGGTTAAGGACGGTATTTTTGTTGCGCACAATGTACAGTTTGATGCCAACCTTCTTGCAGAATTTCTCTTTTTTGAAGGATATGAATTGCGTACACCGCGGGTGGATACAGTTGAGCTTGCCCAAGTTCTATATCCTCAGTTTGAAAAGTATAACTTAGGTATCCTTTGTCAAGAGTTGGGCATTGAGCTGGAACATGCCCATACTGCCCTGTCAGATGCTCAAGCAACAGCTGAACTCTTGCTTTACATGCGTCAAAAACTTTTTGAGCTACCTAAAGGGCTCTTAGAAAGCTTATTAAACCTTGCAGACAACCTTCTCTATGAAAGTTATCTGGTGATTGAGGAGGTCTATCAGCAACAATCTCTCTTGTCTTCGCCAGATTTGATGGAACTTCATGGGCTTTTCCTCAAAAAGGAAAGCAAAGCCTTAGTCCCACGAAAGTTATCCAAAGATTTTGCTAAAAATATTTCTTTATTGGGGCTGGAGGAGCGACCGCAACAGTTGGAATTTGCGGAGAAGATTGAGCAATTATTGGAAGAACACCAGACTTCCTTTATCCAAGCTCAAACGGGACTGGGCAAGACTTATGGTTATCTCCTCCCAGCTTTGAACTTGGAGAGTCAAGCAGGTATCCTAGTGAGCGTTCCGACCAAAATTCTTCAAAATCAAATCATGCAAGAAGAAGGTCAGCGATTAAAAGAGGTCTTCCATCTAGAAATTCATAGTCTCAAGGGGCCTCAAAATTACTTGAAATTGGATGCCTTTCACCAAATTCTCTATCGATCAGAGTCCAATCGCCTTTTCACACGCTTTAAAATGCAGTTGCTTATCTGGCTAACAGAGACAGAGACAGGTGACTTGGACGAAATAGGGCAACTTTATCGCTATCAGCATTTTCTGCCAGAACTAGTCCACGATGGCAAGCTTTCAAAGAAAAGTTTATTTGCCACAGAGGATTTTTGGAAACGAGGGCAGGAAAAGGCAAAAACCAGTCGTGTTCTTCTGACCAATCATGCTTATCTGGTCACTCGTTTGGAAGACAATCCAGAGTTTGTCGATAACCGTTTAGTAATCTTGGATGAGGCTCAAAAAATGCTGCTAGCTCTCGAAAATCTAGCCCAGCAGGCTTATCGTCTTGAGGATCTTGTAACCCAGCTTGATAAGTCCTTGGAGACAGAGGAAGATTTGGTTCAGAAACGCTTGCTTGAGAGTATCGGCTTTGAATGTCGTTACTTGATGGAGCACTATCAGTCAGGTCTGAAGAATGGAAAGTGGTTGGATTCTCTCGAACACTTGCGCCAGCATTTTTCGGAGTTAGCTCTCCCAGAGTATCGAGAAATTGCAAACTTTTTCACCTCGGACCGTGAATTTTGGCTTGCTACAGCAGAGAAATCGAGCAAGGATGTCTTGATTTGTTCAAGCAAAAAAGGTCGCTTTATACTAGCAGACCTATTGCCAGAAGATTGTAGACTCCTAGGAGTATCGGCTACTCTTGAAATCAGCAATCGGGTTTCCTTAGCAGATTTATTGGGATTTCCGGATGCTCCACTTGTTAGGCTAGATGTAGCAAAGCAGGACCAACAAGAAGTCTTTCTAGTCAATGACTTTCCTCTTGTGACAGAAGTTTCACCTTTTGACTATGCTAGTGAAGTGGCTTCTGTTATCCGAAGGTTACAAGCCTTTCAAGAACCTTTATTGGTTTTGTTTACTTCAAAAGAGATGTTGCTGGCAGTTTCGGACCTGCTCGACCAACCGCATCTAGCTCAGTATAAAAATGGGGAACCAAGTCAACTGAAAAAACGTTTTGAAAAAGGTGAACGCAAGATCTTGCTTGGAACAGGTAGTTTCTGGGAAGGGGTTGATTTTTCAACCCATCCTTGCGTGATTCAAGTGATTCCGAGATTGCCTTTCCAAAATCCCCAAGAGCCTTTAACAAAAAAATTAAACCAGGAACTGCGTCAAGAAGGGAAAAATCCTTTCTATGATTATCAGTTACCGATGGCGATCATTCGGCTAAAACAAGCCCTTGGTCGTACTGTTAGACGGCACAACCAAGGTTCGGTTGCTGTAATCTTAGACAGTCGTGTTGTCAGCAAGCGTTACGGCAAACAAATCGCCCAGACCTTGTCAAAAGAAAGGGCTGTTCAGGTTCTTTCTAGAGAACAGCTAGAGCCTGCTGTAGCTGAATTTCTCCAATCTCGTCGCAATAGAATGAAAGAAAAATCCCAGAAAGAGAAAAGGTAAAAAATATGAAACGTTCCTTCGACTCTCGAGTCGACTATAGTCTTCTTCTACCAGTGTTTTGTTTACTGGTGATTGGAGTAGTGGCCATTTATATAGCAGTTAGTCATGACTATCCAAATAATGTATTACCAATTCTAGGTCAGCAAATCGCTTGGATTTCCTTGGGGCTTGTCATTGGATTTGTGGTCATGTTCTTTAATACCGAGTTTTTATGGAAGGTGACTCCCTATCTTTATGGTCTAGGGCTAGCTTTGATGGTCCTACCTCTTGTTTTCTACAATCCAAATCTTGTAGCGTCAACAGGTGCCAAGAACTGGGTATCGATTGGTGGAACGACACTTTTCCAGCCATCGGAATTCATGAAGATTTCCTATATCTTGATGTTGGCTCGAGCCATTGTAAGATTCACTCAAAAACACAAGGAATGGCGACGGACTATTCCCTTGGATTTCCTACTGATTGGTTGGATGATCGCCTTTACCATACCAGTCTTGATCCTCTTAGCCCTACAAAGTGACTTAGGGACTGCCTTGGTCTTCGTAGCTATTTTTTCCGGTATGGTTCTCCTTTCAGGTGTTTCGTGGAAGATTATCATTCCTGTTTTTGCGACAGGAGTGACTGCTGTTGTAGGCTTCATGGCCATCTTTATAAGCAAGGATGGACGTGCCTTCTTGCATCAGATTGGGATGCCAACCTACCAGATCAACCGCATCTTGGCTTGGCTCAATCCCTTTGACTTTGCACAAACAACAACATATCAACAGGCGCAGGGACAAATTGCGATTGGAAGTGGTGGCTTGTTTGGACAAGGTTTCAATGTGTCCAATCTCCTCATTCCAGTACGTGAGAGTGATATGATTTTCACCGTAATTGCAGAAGACTTTGGCTTTATTGGTTCAGTCTTTGTGGTTGCTTTATACTTGCTTCTCATCTACCGTATGTTGAAGATTACGCTCAGGTCAAATAACCAGTTCTACACCTACATTTCGACTGGTTTTATCATGATGTTGCTCTTCCATATCTTTGAAAATATCGGCGCTGTGACAGGCTTACTTCCTTTGACAGGGATTCCTCTACCATTTATTTCTCAAGGGGGATCCGCAATTATTAGTAACCTCATCGGTGTCGGTCTCCTCTTGTCTATGAGTTACCAGACAAACCTAGCGGAGGAGAAAAGTGGAAAAGTTCCATTCAAACGAAAGAAAGTCGTCCTAAAACAAATCAAATAAGGAGGCCACTATGGCAACAGTAGCAGTTATCTTAGCCCAGGGTTTTGAAGAAATCGAAGCCTTGACAGTAGTTGATGTCTTGCGTCGAGCAAACATTACATGTGATATGGTAGGATTTGAAGAGCAGGTGACAGGATCGCATGGCATTCAGGTGAAAGCTGATCGTGTTTTTGATGGCGATTTGTCCGACTATGACTTGGTCGTTCTTCCGGGTGGTATGCCAGGCTCAGCTCACCTACGAGATAATCAAGCGCTCATTTCACAGATTAAAGCCTTTAACCAAGCAGGAAAGAAAATTGCTGCCATCTGTGCAGCCCCAATCGCTCTTCATCAAGCAGGTGTCCTGAAAGACAAGCACTTTACTTGTTATGACGGAGTTCAGGAGCAAATTACTGACGGAATTTATCAAAAGCAAACAGTAGTTGTGGATGGCAATCTAACAACTAGCCGAGGACCGTCAACCGCACTTGCCTTTGCCTATGAATTGGTAGAGCAATTAGGAGGAGATGCTGAAAGTTTACGAGACGGCATGCTCTATCGAGATGTCTTTGGAAATCAACAGTAAGACGAGAGTTCGGCTCTCGTTTTTTAATTTACTCCATGTCTAAAAAATGTTTCATATGATTGTCTTGCGATTTTATATCAAACTTTTATAAATCAATCAAGATTCGTTTAACATAAGAAGGAATCTATCTCTAGAAATGTTAGTGTTTTCAAGTTGTTAGATAGAATAGTTCAGATTTCTACTGAAATCAATAGATTCATGAAAAGATATAATATTCAATAAATGCTATATTAAACGGTCTTATCATGCGAATTAATCTGCTTGTATTAATTTGAAATATAAAGTACTTTCTCTGTAATATAATTGAAACATGTTACTAGTATATTAAAATTAGTAAGAATTTTTTGCATATACGAAACTGGGGGAGTGATATGTTGAAAGCATTTGGAAAAATATTCAAAGTCATTAGAGAATCAAAAAAAATGTCCCTGAAAGAGGTAGCTGCTGGTGATATTTCCGTAGCTCAGCTATCCCGTTTTGAACGGGGAGTTAATGGGATCACACTTGATTCTTTTTATTGCTGTTTAAAAAATATGGCCGTTTCCCTAGAGGAGTTTCAGTATGTTTACCATAATTACATTGATTCAGATGATGTGCTGTTTTCAAAAAAAGTAGCTGATGCATATCAGGAAAACAATGTTGTCAAGCTCCAAAATATTTTGTCAAGCTCAGAAGCTTTGACCGAACAGTTTCCTGAGAAGAAAAACTATAAACTCAATACGATCATTGTCAGAGCTCTTCTGTCTTCCTGTTGCTCAGATTTTCAGATTAGCAAGAAGGATATAGAATTCCTGACGGATCATCTCTTTTCTGTTGAGGAGTGGGGACGTTATGAACTCTGGCTTTTTACAAACAGTGTTGATTTGATGACCTTGGAAACGTTGGAAACCTTCGCTAGTGAGATGATCAATCGTACCCAGTTTTATAACAACCTACCTGAAAATCGCCGCCGTATTATCAAGATGCTACTTAATGTCATTAGCGTCTGTATAGAAGGAAACCATCTGCTAGTTGCTATGAGGTTTCTCAATTATCTCGACCACTCTAAAATCCCTGAAACAGATCTATATGATCGAACGCTGATTAAGTATCATAGGGCTCTGTATGCCTATAAGGTCGGGAATACTAATGCTCTCAGTGATATCGAGCAATGCCTATCTTTTTTTGAATTTTTAGATTCCTTTGGTGTTGCCCAAAAGCTTAAAGAACAGTTTGAAAGAATTTGCCTTTCATAGTTGTAGATGTGCAACAAAAAAAGATCATTTTGAAAAATATACTAGAATAAGGGCATAACTTTATACTAAATTCAGAAGGAGGTTTTATGATGGAGAAAAAGATTCATTATAAGATGCATAAAGTTAAGAAAAACTGGGTAGCCATTGCTTTGACTACCTTGGCCCTTATTGTAGCACCAAAGGTACTTGGTCTAGAACCAGGCGTTGTCCATGCGGATGATGTAAAGCAGGTTGTGGTTCAAGAACCTGCTACAGCTCAGACTAGTGGTCCGGGTCAGCAAACTCCAGCCCAAGCTAACGTAGCTTCTGAGAAAGAAGCAGAAAAAGCAACCCCTGCAGACAAGGTGACAGGCGATGTTGCTGCTAGTGAAAAACCTGCTAAACCAGCAGAAAATACGGAAGCAACAGTTCAAACCAATGCTCAAGAGCCTGCTAAACCAGCAGATACGAAAGAAGCATCTACAGAAAAGGCTGCTGTTGCAGAAGAAGTTAAAGCTGCTAATGCAATCACAGAAACTCCTAAAACAGAAGTAGCAGAGCAGAATAAACAAGCAGGGCCAACAACTGCCCAAGACCAAGAAGGCGACAAACGAGAAAAATCGGCTGTTGAAGACAAGATTGTTGCAAATCCAAAGGTTGCAAAGAAAGATCGCTTGCCCGAACCTGCTCAAAAACAAGGAGCAGTAGCTGAAAGAATGGTGGCAGATCAGGCTCAACCTGCACCTGTAAATGCTGACCATGATGATGATGTCCTATCTCATATTAAGACCATTGATGGTAAAAATTACTATGTTCAGGACGATGGTACAGTTAAAAAGAACTTTGCAGTTGAACTTAATGGTAGAATACTTTATTTTGATGCAGAAACTGGTGCCTTAGTTGATTCAAATGAATATCAGTTCCAACAAGGAACCAGCAGTCTCAATAATGAATTCTCCCAAAAGAATGCTTTCTATGGTACGACTGACAAGGATATTGAAACTGTAGACGGTTATTTGACAGCAGATAGCTGGTATCGTCCAAAGTTCATCTTAAAAGATGGAAAAACATGGACGGCTTCGACAGAAACAGACTTACGTCCTCTTTTGATGGCTTGGTGGCCTGATAAACGTACTCAGATTAATTACCTCAACTATATGAACCAGCAAGGTCTGGGAGCAGGTGCTTTTGAAAACAAAGTTGAACAAGCTCTCCTGACAGGAGCTTCTCAGCAGGTTCAGCGCAAAATTGAGGAAAAAATTGGTAAAGAAGGCGATACCAAATGGTTGAGAACGCTGATGGGTGCCTTTGTCAAAACCCAGCCAAACTGGAATATCAAGTCAGAGTCTGAAACAACTGGTACTAAAAAGGACCACTTGCAGGGTGGAGCTTTGCTTTATACTAATAATGAGAAGAGCTCTCATGCTGACTCTAAGTTCCGTCTGCTTAACCGTACCCCTACTAGTCAAACAGGTACACCTAAGTACTTCATTGACAAGTCAAACGGTGGTTATGAGTTCTTGCTCTCTAGCGACTTTGACAATTCTAATCCAGCTGTTCAGGCCGAACAACTCAACTGGTTGCATTTTATGATGAACTTTGGAAGCATCGTAGCCAATGATCCGACTGCTAATTTTGATGGAGTTCGTGTCGATGCGGTGGACAATGTCAACGCAGACTTGCTCCAAATCGCATCTGACTACTTCAAGTCTCGCTACAAGGTTGGAGAAAGTGAAGAAGAAGCTATTAAGCATTTGTCTATCTTGGAAGCTTGGTCTGATAACGATCCTGACTACAACAAAGATACTAAGGGTGCTCAACTAGCAATTGACAACAAGCTACGCTTGTCCTTGCTTTATTCATTCATGCGTAATCTATCTATCCGTAGCGGAGTAGAGCCAACGATTACAAATAGTCTAAATGACCGTTCTTCTGAAAAGAAAAATGGCGAACGAATGGCTAACTATATCTTTGTTCGGGCTCATGATAGTGAAGTACAAACTGTTATTGCCGACATCATTCGAGAAAATATCAATCCAAATACGGATGGTTTGACCTTTACCATGGATGAACTCAAGCAAGCCTTCAAGATCTACAACGAAGATATGCGCAAGGCGGACAAGAAATATACGCAGTTCAACATCCCAACTGCTCATGCTCTCATGCTCTCCAATAAAGACTCTATCACTCGGGTCTACTATGGTGATCTCTATACCGATGATGGTCAATACATGGAGAAAAAATCTCCTTACCACGACGCTATCGATGCCTTGTTGCGTGCTCGTATTAAGTATGTAGCAGGTGGACAAGACATGAAAGTCACTTATATGGGTGTACCTCGTGAGGCTGATAAATGGTCTTACAATGGTATTTTGACTTCTGTGCGCTACGGTACGGGTGCTAATGAAGCAACAGATGAAGGAACAGCAGAAACTCGTACTCAAGGGATGGCTGTTATTGCTTCAAACAACCCTAACCTCAAGTTAAATGCGTGGGATAAACTGCAAGTCAATATGGGAGCAGCCCATAAGAATCAATACTATCGCCCTGTGCTTTTGACGACCAAAGATGGTATTTCCCGCTATCTAACTGACGAAGAAGTGCCGCAATCGCTCTGGAAGAAGACAGATGCTAATGGTATTTTAACCTTTGATATGAATGATATTGCAGGCTACAGCAATGTACAGGTTTCTGGATATCTGGCTGTTTGGGTACCAGTTGGCGCTAAGGCAGATCAGGATGCTCGTACAACAGCAAGCAAGAAGAAAAATGCCAGTGGTCAGGTTTACGAATCTAGCGCAGCCCTTGATTCTCAGTTGATTTACGAAGGATTTTCTAACTTCCAGGACTTTGCAACCCGCGATGACCAATATACCAATAAAGTTATTGCTAAAAATGTCAACCTCTTCAAGGAATGGGGAGTAACTTCATTTGAGCTACCACCTCAGTATGTATCTAGCCAAGACGGTACTTTCTTAGATTCTATCATTCAGAATGGTTATGCCTTTGAAGACCGCTATGATATGGCGATGAGCAAGAACAATAAATATGGTTCTTTAAAAGATTTGCTCAATGCTCTTCGTGCGCTTCACAGTGTTAATATCCAAGCCATCGCGGACTGGGTACCAGACCAAATCTATAACCTACCAGGTAAGGAAGTGGTAACAGCAACACGTGTCAACAACTACGGAACCTACCGTGAAGGTGCAGAAATCAAGGAAAAACTCTATGTAGCTAATAGTAAGACCAATGGAACTGATTTCCAAGGTAAGTACGGTGGCGCCTTCTTAGATGAGCTCAAAGCTAAATATCCAGAAATCTTTGAACGAGTACAGATTTCCAATGGTCAAAAGATGACAACAGATGAGAAGATTACCAAGTGGTCGGCTAAGTACTTCAATGGTACCAATATCTTAGGTCGTGGTGCTTACTATGTTCTTAAAGACTGGGCTAGCAACGACTATCTCACTAACAGAAATGGCGAGATAGTATTGCCTAAGCAATTAGTTAATAAGAATGCTTACACAGGATTTGTTAGTGATGCCAATGGTACTAAGTTCTATTCAACTAGTGGTTATCAAGCTAAAAATTCCTTTATCCAAGATGAAAATGGAAATTGGTATTACTTCGATAAACGAGGCTATCTTGTAACAGGTGCTCATGAAATTGATGGCAAGCACGTTTATTTCTTGAAGAATGGTATTCAACTTCGTGATTCTATCCGTGAAGATGAAAATGGTAATCAGTACTACTATGATCAAACTGGTGCCCAAGTTCTCAACCGTTACTACACTACTGATGGTCAAAACTGGCGTTACTTTGATGCCAAGGGCGTTATGGCTCGAGGTCTTGTCAAGATAGGAGATGGACAGCAATTCTTTGATGAAAACGGCTATCAGGTTAAGGGCAAGATTGTGAGTGCTAAAGATGGCAAACTTCGTTACTTTGACAAGGATTCAGGAAATGCTGTTATCAATCGTTTTGCTCAAGGTGATAACCCAAGTGATTGGTACTATTTCGGAGCAGATGGAGTTGCAGTGACAGGTCTTCAAAAGATTGGTCAACAAACACTTTACTTTGACCAAGATGGCAAGCAAGTCAAGGGTAAAATCGTGACACTTTCAGATAAGAGTATCCGTTACTTTGATGCCAACTCAGGAGAAATGGCGGTCGGCAAGTTTGCTGAAGGTGCCAAGAACGAATGGTATTACTTTGACAAAACTGGTAAAGCAGTGACAGGTCTTCAAAAGATTGGCAAACAAACACTTTACTTTGACCAAGATGGTAAGCAAGTCAAGGGTAAAGTAGTAACTTTGGCTGATAAATCCATCCGTTACTTTGATGCCGACTCAGGAGAAATGGCAGTCGGCAAGTTTGCAGAAGGTGCCAAGAACGAATGGTATTACTTTGACCAAACTGGTAAAGCAGTGACAGGCCTTCAAAAGATTGGCAAACAAACACTTTACTTCGACCAAGATGGCAAGCAAGTCAAGGGCAAAATCGTGACACTTTCAGATAAGAGTATCCGTTACTTTGATGCTAACTCAGGAGAGATGGCAACCAACAAGTTTGTCGAAGGTTCCCAAAATGAGTGGTACTATTTTGATCAAGATGGAAAAGCAGTGACAGGCTTGCAGCAGGTTGGTCAACAGACTCTCTATTTCACGCAAGACGGCAAGCAAGTCAAAGGAAAAGTTGTTGATGTGAATGGGGTTAGTCGATATTTCGATGCCAATTCAGGGGATATGGCTCGAAGCAAATGGATTCAACTTGAAGATGGAAGTTGGATGTATTTTGACCGCGATGGTAGAGGTCAAAACTTCGGAAGAAACTAATCGAATTTAGCTCAATAAAAATCAAACTTTATCTGATGATATACAAAAACGATAACACCTTAAAAGGACGTTATCGTTTTTTGCCTGTTTGGAGAATAAATGACAATTGAAAAGAAAGATGGAATCATTGGGAACTGTAATGAATTAACAAGGGACTCCATATTGGAATAATCTTTTTCTGCACTCTATTGTGGTATTCAAAGCAATGAGTATTCTATTTTTAAAGTTTGAAAATCCAAAAGCGTTTCGTTTGTGAACAATGACGCGGTTGTTAGTAGTTTCTATTCTTTAATTTGTACATTTGAGATAAGAAAGATTTTGCTTGATTATTTATAGAGGAGCTATTCTTCACAAAAAGGCTCCATAGATGCAATAGTGTTTTACTCTCTATATAAATTATAGAGCCGAAAAATCTAGGAAATCATCGCTTTTTTCATAAAAAAATGGTATAATGAAGGGTATGAAATATCACGACTACATATGGGATTTAGGTGGTACCCTATTGGATAATTATGAGACTTCTACAGCAGCCTTTGTAGAAACCTTAGCCCAATATGGAATTGAGCAAGAACACGACCGTGTTTACGAAGCCTTGAAGGTTTCGACAGCTTTTGCCATTGAGAAGTTTGCCCCAGATATCGAGGATTTTTTAGAGCACTACAAAGAAAATGAAGCGCGTGAGCTAGAGCACCCAGTTTTGTTTGAGGGAATTCCAGACTTACTTAAAGACATCTCTGACAAGGGTGGTCGCCATTTCTTGGTTTCTCATCGAAATGACCAAGTTCTGGAACTTCTTTCTAAGACCAAGATAGCTAATTACTTCACCGAAGTAGTGACTGCCAGTTCAGGTTTTAAACGAAAACCAGATCCTGAGTCCATGATTTATTTACGTGATAAATATCATATTACATCCGGTTTGGTCATTGGTGACAGAAATATTGATGTAGAAGCAGGTAAAGCTGCTGGCTTAGATGCCTATCTTTTTAATAACGTTGCGACATTGAGACAAGCAATAGACATGTAAGAAAAGGGAAAAAATGACAGAAGAAATCAAAAATCAACAGGCACAAGATTATGATGCCAGTCAAATTCAAGTTTTGGAGGGACTTGAAGCTGTTCGTATGCGTCCAGGTATGTATATTGGATCGACTTCAAAAGAAGGTCTTCACCATCTAGTATGGGAAATCGTTGATAACTCAATTGACGAAGCCCTAGCTGGATTTGCCAGTCACATCCAAGTCTTTATAGAGCCTGATAATTCCATCACCGTAGTGGATGATGGGCGTGGAATTCCTGTTGATATTCAGGAAAAAACAGGACGTCCCGCTGTTGAGACCGTCTTTACAGTTCTTCACGCTGGAGGAAAATTCGGCGGTGGCGGATATAAGGTATCAGGTGGGCTCCACGGAGTGGGTTCATCAGTAGTAAACGCTCTTTCAACTCAGCTAGATGTTCATGTCCATAAAAACGGTAAGATTCATTACCAAGAATACCGTCGTGGTCATGTTGTTGCTGATCTTGAGGTGGTTGGAGATACAGATAAAACTGGAACAACAGTTCACTTCACACCAGACCCAGAGATTTTTACAGAAACAACAACTTTTGACTTTGAAAAATTAAACAAACGTATTCAAGAACTAGCCTTTTTGAACCGAGGACTTCGAATTTCAATTACAGACAAGCGTGAAGGTCTCGAACAGACTAAACATTACCACTATGAGGGTGGGATTGCTAGCTACGTTGAATATATCAATGAGAACAAGGATGTTATCTTTGATACACCAATCTACACTGACGGTGAGATGGATGATATCACAGTTGAAGTAGCCATGCAGTACACAACCGGTTACCACGAAAACGTCATGAGTTTCGCCAATAACATTCACACCCATGAAGGTGGTACGCATGAGCAAGGTTTCCGTACAGCGCTGACACGTGTTATCAATGATTATGCTCGCAAAAATAAATTGCTAAAAGACAATGAAGATAATCTAACAGGGGAAGATGTCCGTGAAGGTTTGACAGCAGTTATCTCAGTTAAGCATCCAAATCCGCAGTTTGAAGGACAAACCAAGACCAAACTGGGGAATAGTGAAGTAGTCAAGATTACCAATCGCCTCTTCAGCGATGCCTTCTCTGATTTTCTCATGGAAAATCCTCAGATTGCTAAGCGTATCGTGGAAAAAGGGATTTTGGCTGCCAAGGCTCGTGTAGCTGCCAAGCGTGCGCGTGAAGTCACACGCAAGAAATCTGGTTTGGAAATTTCCAATCTTCCAGGAAAACTAGCAGACTGTTCTTCTAACAACCCTGCTGAAACCGAACTCTTCATCGTCGAAGGAGACTCAGCTGGTGGATCAGCCAAATCTGGTCGTAACCGTGAGTTCCAGGCTATCCTTCCAATTCGTGGTAAGATCTTGAACGTTGAAAAAGCTAGCATGGATAAAATCCTTGCAAACGAAGAAATTCGAAGTCTTTTCACAGCTATGGGAACAGGATTTGGCGCAGAATTTGATGTCACTAAGGCTCGTTACCAAAAACTCGTTTTGATGACCGATGCCGATGTTGATGGAGCCCACATTCGAACACTCCTGCTAACCTTGATTTACCGCTATATGAAACCAATCTTAGAGGCTGGTTATGTCTACATTGCCCAACCACCGATTTACGGGGTTAAAGTTGGAAGTGAGATCAAAGAATACATTCAACCTGGTGCAGATCAAGAAATTAAACTCCAAGAAGCCTTAGCACGTCACAGTGAAGGGCGTTCAAAACCAACCATCCAACGTTATAAAGGTTTGGGAGAAATGGATGACCACCAATTGTGGGAAACAACCATGGATCCTGAACATCGCTTGATGGCGCGTGTTTCGGTAGATGATGCTGCCGAAGCAGATAAAATCTTTGATATGTTGATGGGGGATCGAGTAGAACCTCGTCGCGAATTTATCGAAGAAAACGCTGTTTATAGTACACTTGACGTCTAAAAAATGTGGGAAATAGTTCCCTTGGTTTAAAAAATATGATATAATCATTACGATTGTTTCTAGTATAAAAGGAGTTTGATATGTCTAATGGACAACTAATTTATCTAATGGTTGCGATTGCAGTCATTCTGATCTTAGCTTATGTAACAGCCATCTTTTTACGTAAGCGTAATGTAAGCAGATTAACGGCCCTTGAAGAAAGAAAAGAAGAACTCTACAACCTTCCTGTAAATGATGAGGTTGAAGCCGTTAAAAACATGCACTTGATTGGTCAAAGTCAGGTGACCTTCCGTGAATGGAATCAAAAATGGGTTGATTTATCTCTGAACTCATTTGCTGATATTGAAAATCACCTCTTTGAAGCTGAAAGCTACAATAATTCTTTCCGTTTTTTCAAAGCTGCTCACAAGATTGATCAAATTGAAAGCCAGATTGGTTTAATTGAAGAGGATATTGCAGCTATTCGCAATGCCCTTTCTGAACTTGAAAAGCAAGAATCTAAGAATAGTGGCCGTGTCCTTCATGCCTTGGACTTGTTTGAATCCCTTCAACATACCGTTGCAGAAGACTCAGAGAAATATGGGAAAGCCCTTCCTGAGATTGAGAAACAATTGGAAAACATCCAATCTGAATTCTCTCAATTTGTTACCCTAAATTCATCAGGTGACCCGGTTGAAGCCGCAGCAATTCTTGATTCAACTGAAAATCATATTCTCGCTTTGACACACATCGTTGAGCGAATTCCAGCTCTTGTTGAAACCTTGACAAAAGAACTGCCAGAACAATTGGCAGATTTGGAAGAAGGCTATCGCAAGCTGTTGGATGCCAACTACCACTTTACAGAAACAGATATTGAGTCTCGTTTCCAACTTTTGCATGAATCTCTGAAAAATAATCAAGAAAATATTCGTCAGTTGGAATTGGACAATGCAGAGTATGAAAATAATCGCATCCAAGAAGAAATCAACGCACTTTATGATATCTTCACTCGTGAAATTGCAGCTCAAAAAGTGGTTGAAAGTCTTCTTGCTACATTACCAACTTATCTTAACCACTTGAAAGAAAATAATCAGGTGCTTGTTCAAGATCTTGAACGTTTGACTAAAACCTACCTTCTTCCTGAAAGTGATGGCAATCATGTTCGTCGTCTTCAAGCAGAATTGGCTGCACTTGATACAGCAATCATGGAAGTGACAGAGGACCAAGGTGAGTCAACACAAGCCTACTCTGCTCTTGAAGAACAGTTGGAAATGCTTCAAAGCAACCTCAAGGATATTGAGGATGAGCAAATCTCTGTTAGCGAACGACTTGCGCAAATTGAAAAAGACGACCTCAATGCTCGCCAAAAAGCAAATGTCTATGTGAACCGTTTGCATACTATCAAACGTTACATGGAGAAGAGAAACTTGCCAGGTATTCCTCAAAGTTTCTTGAAACTTTTCTTTACTGCAAGTCATAACACAGAAGATCTGATGGCAGAGTTAGAACAACCACAAGTGAATATTGAATCGGTCAAACGAATTCTTGAAGTCGCAACAAATGATATGGAAGCACTTGAAACAGAAACCTATGATATCGTTCAATATGCAACCTTGACGGAGCAACTCTTGCAATACTCAAACCGTTACCGTTCATTTGATGAGCGTATCCAAGAGGCCTTCAACGAAGCGCTTGAAATTTTTGAAAAAGAGTTTGACTATCAGGCATCATTTGAAAAAATTTCACAAGCCTTGGAAGTTGCTGAACCAGGGGTTACAAACCGTTTTGTAACTTCATATGAGAAAACACGTGAAGCGATTCGTTTTTAAAAATAGAAGCTTAGAAGATTTCTAAGCTTTTTTATTTTCCTAAAAAAAGACAGAATCCCTGTTTATCATTGAAATAATAGCCTCGATTTGATATGATGGAAATATGAAAAAAAATAGAGCGAAACGTGTTTCTCACGATAAAACGAGAAGGCTATTGCTTTCCCTTGTTGGAATCTTAGGAATTGCTACGATTCTATTAGGGAGTGCTATTGGTTATAAGCTACTACAAAAGCAATCTTACGAACAAAAAATTGAAGCGCTAAAAAGCGAAAAGGACCAGCAATTCAACTCAGGTAGTCAGAAGGACCATTTCCGAAAAGGTCAAGCTGAGGTGATTGCCTACTACCCTCTGCAAGGAGAGGAAGTCATTGCGTCTGTTAGAGAAAAAATCAACCAGGATATTAAAGAAAAGCTGGAAGATAAAGAGGATTTGGTCTTTTATTATAGTGAGCAGTTGGACCCAGTCTTAAAGGGAGTTGTTGCTCGTAGTATCAGTAAGCAAGTCTACGATTTGTCTGCATCAAAGGTTGAAGAAAAAGAAAAGACTTCTTTAGGGAAAATTTTCTTGACTGAAGATGGGAAAGATTTTGACCTCAGCAAACTCTTCAAAGATGCAAGCAAGGCTAAGGAACTCTTACTGACTCAAATCAAATCAACTCTAGAAGATAAGAAACTTGACCAGGCAAAAATTGATCAAGTTATAAAGAGCTTCACAGACCAAGAATTGACATCTTGGAGCTTTGATTATAAGGATAGTCAAATCATCCTTTATCCTGCTAATCCAGGGGAGACTCTGGAGGAAATTGCCTTACCAATATCCAGTTTCTTTGATGTATTGGAGTCCTCTTATCTATTAGAAAAGGATGCTGAACTGTACCAAGCATACTTTGCTCAAAAAAATAAAAAGGTTGTAGCCTTAACCTTTGACGATGGTCCAAATCCTACTACAACCACGCAAGCTTTGGATACTTTAGATAAATATGGTGTAAAAGCAACCTTCTTTGTACTTGGTAAAAACATTGCAGGTAATGAAAACCTTCTAAAACGAATGAAATCAGAAGGTCATGTTGTAGGAAACCACAGCTGGAGTCATCCCGTTCTTTCACAACTTTCGCTCGAAGATGCTAAAAAGCAAATCACTGATACAGAAGATCTGTTAACTCAAGTTTTAGGATCAAGCTCTAAACTGATGCGCCCACCTTATGGTGCCATCACTGATGATATTCGAAACGGCCTTGATTTAAGCTTCATCATGTGGGACGTGGATAGTTTGGACTGGAAGAGTAAAAACGAGACAGCCATTTTGACAGAGATTCAACGTCAGGTTCGCAATGGTTCCATCATCCTCATGCATGATATTCATGGTCCTTCTGTTAATTCTCTACCAAGTGTTATTGAGTATTTAAAGGGTGAAGGGTATACATTTGTGACCGTTCCTGAATTACTCAATTCTCGCTTAAAAGCTCACGAGATCTATTACGATCGTGATCAATAATTTTTAAAATCTAAAGGAGCAAGTGTTCTGATAATCAGGATTTTGTTTCTTTAGATTTTCTTCACATAGAAAGGAAAAACGATGAAATCTTATACCCTTAATAATGGAGTTTCAATTCCTGTACTAGGATTTGGAACATGGAAAGCTGAAAATGGAGAGGTAGCCTACCAAGCCGTTTTAGAAGCCTTAAAGGCTGGCTATCGTCATATCGATACTGCAGCTATCTATAAAAATGAGGAAAGTGTTGGTCGTGCTATTCGAGATAGCGGTCTTCCACGACAAGAAATCTTTGTAACGACCAAACTCTGGAATACCAATCACAGCTATGATGAAGCTCGCCAAGCATTTGAAGAATCAATGGAAAAACTGGGATTGGATTATCTAGATTTGTACCTTATCCATTGGCCAAATCCAAAACCTTTAAGAGAAAATGACGAATGGAAAACTCGCAATGCTGAAGTCTGGAGAGCGATGGAGGACCTTTACCAAGAAGGAAAAATCCGTGCTATCGGCGTTAGTAATTTCCTTCCCCATCATTTGGATGCCTTGCTTGAGACAGCAAGAATTATCCCGGCGGTCAATCAGGTACGCTTGGCTCCAGGAGTTTATCAAGAGGAAGTGGTTGACTACTGTAAAGAGAAAGGAATTCTCTTAGAGGCATGGGGACCATTTGGGCAAGGGGAGTTGTTTGAACAGAAAGAAGTCCAAAAAATTGCTGCGAAGCATGGGAAAACAGTGGCTCAAATTGCCTTGGCTTGGAGTTTGGCAGAAGGATTTTTACCCCTACCTAAGTCCGTGACAGCCTCTCGCATCCAGAGCAATCTTGACTGTTTTGGAATTGAACTCAGCAAAGACGAGCGAGAAGTCTTAAAGACAATTTCAGTGACTTCGGGCGCACCTCGTGTGGATGAGATGGATTTTTAATTTTTAAAATCGATTTATACCGAATTAACAAAGACTAGGAATTTTAAATCCTAGTCTTTTTATGTATAAAAAATCTAAATTGTTTGTATAATGAAATAATTTTATGGATTGAAATATAGGAACGAATTTAAAAAACTTTGGTTTGATGGGGCAAATAACACGAATTATAAAATTAAATAAGTAAAATATATACGTAAATATTACATTTTTGTGACAATTCAGATTTTTATGAAAATTTATGATTATTTGCGTTATAATAGGTATACTTTAAAGAAAAAGGAGATTATTTATGAATAGACGACAACGTTTTTCATTACGGAAATACAAATTTGGTCTTGCTTCAGTTTTATTGGGAACTGCATTGGTTTTTGGAGCAAGTCAAGTCAGTGCCAATGAGCAGAGTACAGGTGAAAATCAAGCTCAAACTCAGGAAATTAAGACAGAGCTAAAAGACGATAAACACTCAAACTCTTCTACTGACCAAACCAATACTAATGGGATAGCACCAGTAGTTGGAGAGAAACAAGAAGTTGAAACTTCTAAAGAGGATGCTAGTAAACAAGATGCTAAGGTAGATGCTCCGGTTGATAAAACTGCTGAAGCCCAAGAATCAGGAAAAGATAGCGCAGTTGCAAAAGAAGAAAATCAAGGTGTCGTTCAAAAAGAAACAACAGTCGATACCAGTACAGCGCCTGCTACTGAGAAGGCCTCTACCATAGAGAAAAAAGAGGCTAAAGCAACGACAGCTCCTAAAACTACTGGAGAAACAGCAACTACTGAAAAAGAACAAGAAAAAGCTGAGTCTGCAAAACCCAATAGTCTTTCAAGCAATGATATCATCACAGTACCGAAAACTTGGAAGGCTGGTTACAAGGGGACAGGGACCGTTGTTGCCATTATTGACTCAGGGCTTGATTTGAATCATGAGGTTCTTCGAATTTCGGATCCGTCAAAAGCAAAATTTAAAAACAAGGAAGCCATCGAAGCAGCTAAAAAGGCTGCTGGAATCGACTACGGTAAATGGTATAGCGATAAGGTTGTCTATGCCTATGACTACTTTGACGGAACAGATAAGATCAAAGAAGCAGAAAGAACTTCTCATGGGATGCACGTAACAGGGATTGCTGCTGGAAACCCTGATAAAGAAGCACCGAATGGTGAAAAGGTCTATGGTGTTGCACCAGAAGCCCAAGTCATGTTTATGCGTGTCTTTTCAGATCGCCAAAAGACGACCAGTTCTGCTCTTTATGTAAAGGCGATTGATGACGCAGTTGCCTTAGGAGCAGATGCCATTAATATGAGTTTGGGATCTAGCACTGGTTCTATGGTCGATGCTGGTTCTGATATTGTGGATGCCATCAAACGGGCTCGTGCCAAGGGAGTTTCTGTTCTTATCTCAGCAGGAAATAGTAATACATTCGGAAATGGTTATTCAAAACCACTAGCTGAAAACCCAGACTATGGCTTGGTTGGAAATCCATCCACTGTTGAGGATTCGATTTCAGTTGCTTCTGTCAACAATAAAACATTGACAACAGCCGTTTTTGAAGTCAAAGGTCTAGAGGGAAATGCCGGCCTTCATAACGGAAAATTTGATTATAATCAACCTGAGGCAGATAAGGACTTTGAAAAAGGAAAAGAGTACGAATACGTCGAAGCAGGGTTAGGTCGTGAAGAAGACTTTGCGAAGTTGGATTTAACTGGGAAACTTGCCCTCATTCAGCGTGGAGCCATGAACTTTTCAGAGAAGATCAAAAATGCACGAAAACACGGTGCAGTTGGTGCTTTGATCTACAATAATGTAGAAGGTGCAAATATCAATATGGCTATTGATGATGAAGCAAAGAAAATTCCTTCAGTATTTATTTCTAAACAGTATGGTGAGGCCTTAAAATCTGGGAACTACAAGATTGTTTTTAATGGTAAGATGGATAATCGTCCTTCTGATGTAGCCAATCAGCTATCTGACTTTTCAAGTTGGGGAGTGACCACCGATGGACAATTGAAACCAGACGTAACAGCTCCTGGCGGCAATATCTACTCATCCTTTAATGACAATACCTACGGTAGTATCAGCGGAACCAGTATGGCGGCTCCTCACGTTACGGGTGTTGCAGTTCTGGTTAAGGAATACCTTCAAAAACACCATCCAGAATTGACTCCTGAGCAAGTATCAGAGACTGTCAAGGCCTTGATCATGTCAACTGCAAAACCACATGTTAATAAGGACACAGGCACTTATACCTCTCCTCGTCAGCAAGGTTCTGGTATTGTGGATACAGCTGCTGCAGTGTCAACAGACCTCTATGTAACGGGTGAAAATGGTTATCCAAGCGTGACTTTAGGAAATGTTGGAGATCAATTTACTTTCAAGGTCACTGTACACAATATTTCAGATACTGACCGTACTCTCAAGATGGTAGTGAATACCAATACAGACGAGGTCCAAGATGGAAAATTCACCCTTCGACCTCGAAAACTAACGGAGACAGTCTGGCCTGAAGTGACGGTCAAAGCCCACAGCAGTCAAACAGTCACTGTTAAAGTGGATGCTCGAAAATTTGCTGCTGAACTCAGCAAACAAATGCCAAATGGCTATTTCCTTGAAGGGTTTGTTCGATTTGTAGATCCAGCAGATGATGGGGATGTTGTGAGTCTTGCATTTATGGGCTTCCGAGGAGAATTCCAAAATCTCCCTGCTGTTGAAAAACCAATTTACAATCTTGTTCGAGAAGGGAAAAATGGATTTTACACGGAAGTAGACAAGGAAAATCCTGCCGTTAACTACTCTAATGATGCTACCTATCTCGCCACCTTGCAAAATGACCTTCTAGTGTCTAAAGGTCAACGCCAAGGACGCCGAATTACCGTTCTTGGGATTGAACAAAATGCTGAAGGTAAGCATGTTCTTCAGTTGGACGAAAAAGGGAATGTCCGTATTGCTATTTCTCCAAACGATGATGGAAACAAAGACCTAGTTGAATATAAAACGGTTGCTTTGAGAAATCTTGTAAATCTTCGGGCTACAGTTTATGCGGCTACGGATACTAAGCATGAACATCCTATTTGGGAGGGCGATGCAAAGGATCTTCGTAAGAATTATTTTGATGGTGACAGTAGAAATCTAAAAAGCTATATTCTAGATAATACTGCTTGGAGAGGTCAGGATTTTGATGGCAATACCGTTGCAGATGGTTTATATGACTATGTTATTAGTTACACACCAGATGTTCCAGGAGCCAAAGAACAATACACGACCTTTAAAATTCAAATTGATACTCAAAAACCTGTCATCACAAGTGGTTATATTCGCTTTAAAGATGGAAACCAAGAATTCGTAGCTCGAAAACCAAAAGATGTGGGTCAAGGCGGTATCCTTTCAGAAAAACTCTTCTACCTCACACCATTTGACCAGAAAGGGACCATGGTTCTATCTGAGAAAGATCAGTCTGGAACCCGTGCGCTTGAGAACACCCATCTGATTAAGGCCAATGCTGACGGTAGTTATACACTTCCTAAGAATGTTGATAAGGCTAATATTTACTATCTTGTAGAGGACTATGCAGGAAATGTAGACTATATCTCACTTGCCGAACTTGTCCGCGATCAAAATAGTGGTCGAGTGAAAATTGCCTTGAAGGATGCAAAAACAAAACAAGATATTGATACCCTCTACGTCTATCGAATCAAAAATAGCAAGGGACAATATGTTGATGTTGACAAGACAAAAGCGATTCATTTCTTACAATTTGGTCATTATACAGCAGAAATTTTCAGTTATGATCGAACAGAATTGAAATTTATCAGTGCCCTGTCCCAAGAGTTTGACCTGACGGAAGAAAATAGTTTCCAAACCATTACCTTCCTAGCAAATCTCCTAGAATATGCACCAGTGTCTGTTTCCTTCAACCAAGCAGTTCCAAAGACGACTACTGTGGTTCTGAAAGGAGAAGATGGGACAAGGATCACTCTTCCCGCTGAAAAATACGGTCAATACGCCTTTGGTAAGAAAGTTGCTACAGGTCGTTATACTGTACAAGTCACCTTGCCAACTGGATACGAACTCCTTGAAGATCTCGTTTCCTTGCTCGTTCAGCCAGGTCGAAATAATGCTTTGCGTCTATCTGTTGTGTCTAAGTTGGCCTTGATTGCTGCGGTAAATCAACAAAAAGAACTGGTAGAAACGTCTCGCTACTTTAATAGTAGTGCAGATAAGAGAAAAGCTTATGACCGAGCTTTCCAAGTGGCACAGTCAGCCTTGTCAAGCAAGTTGAAGCAAGAATTGATTGATGGCGTTCTCGCTAGTCTTGAAGCTGCTGGTAAAGCTTTGGATGGAAAAGATTCGAACGTTACAGCCTTGAAAGAAGCTATGAAAGCTTACTATGCAACGACTAAAACTGGACGATATGCGAATGCCAAGGAAAAAGTACGTCGAGCTTATGATCGTGCCTTCCAAGAAATCGCCTTACTAGCTGTGGATCCTAAAGTTAAACAGGATCAAATTGACCAATCTCTCATTGCCCTAGCATCAGCTAAAAGCAAACTGAATGGCAAGGCAACAGACTTCTCTAGTCTGAAGAAACTGGTCAAAGATGAACGCCTTTTCCAAGAAAAGAACGCGAGATTTATCTATGCTGACAAGAAAGAAAAAGCAGCTTATCTTCTAACTTTTAAAAATGCACAGGAACTCCTTAAATATCCAGGAGCGAGCCAAGAAGATGTCAAAGATGCCATTACAGCATTGAAACAAGCCAAGAGAAATTTACATGGCAAAAAACCAAAAGCGAAAAGACATCCTTAAACAGGACTTTCTGAAGCTTTACTATTAAATGAGTCTGGAACTTTGTTTTCAGACTCATTTTTGGTTTACACTAACTAGAAAATCTGCTATAATACTAGCTAGGAAAGAAAGTCTTATGGCGTTCTTCAGCGAGCTTGGGATAGTGGGAGCCAAGTAGGACAAGGTAAGAAACTGGCGCTTTCTGTCGTATTTTTAAAAACAATGAAGTAATAAATTAGGGTGGAACCGCGTTTCTGACGCCCCTAGTCGCAAGGCTTGGGTGTTGAAATTCGGTTCTTTTTAAATTTCGTCTAATGCCTAAGTAGAAAGGAGCATAATGCTTAAAGGATCTTGTTTATGCAAAGCAGTGACCTACACTTTAGATGAGGAATTGTCGGAATTAGTTTTTTGCCACTGCTCATTCTGTCGGAAAGCAACTGCGTCTGCCTATACAGTGAATGCCAAAGTTAGCAGTAAAAACCTAGTATTGCATGGAAAAGAACAGTTGGTTACCTATAGTTCATCTCCAGGAAAACAACGCTATTACTGTCAGAACTGTCATAGTCAAATTTTCACTGCTCAAGAAAATATACCAGAAGTCTGTGCTTTAAAATTAGGTACAATAGACGAATGCGATCAGAATTTACAAACTGTTCCCAAACGTCATATTTTTCAGGACCCAGCTTTTTCTTGGTTGCTTGATGAATAAATCTAAAAAGATAATATAAATTAAAGGAGTAAACAATGTCTAAGAAATTAACATTTCAAGAAATTATTTTGACTTTACAACAATTTTGGAATGACCAAGGTTGTATGCTCATGCAGGCTTATGATAATGAAAAAGGTGCGGGGACAATGAGTCCTTACACTTTCCTTCGTGCTATTGGTCCTGAGCCATGGAATGCGGCTTATGTGGAGCCATCACGTCGTCCTGCTGACGGTCGTTACGGGGAAAACCCTAACCGTCTCTACCAACACCACCAATTCCAAGTGGTCATGAAGCCTTCTCCATCAAATATTCAGGAACTTTACCTTGAGTCTTTGGAAAAATTGGGTATCAATCCATTGGAACACGATATCCGTTTCGTTGAGGACAACTGGGAAAACCCATCAACTGGTTCAGCTGGTCTTGGATGGGAAGTTTGGCTTGATGGGATGGAAATCACTCAGTTCACTTATTTCCAACAAGTTGGTGGATTGGCAACTGGCCCTGTGACTGCGGAAGTTACCTATGGTTTGGAACGCTTGGCTTCTTATATTCAAGAAGTGGACTCTGTCTATGATATCGAGTGGGCTGATGGTGTAAAATACGGAGAAATCTTTATCCAGCCTGAGTACGAGCATTCAAAATATTCATTTGAAATTTCGGACCAAGAAATGTTGCTTGAAAACTTTGATAAGTTTGAAAAAGAAGCTGGTCGCGCATTAGAAGAAGGCTTGGTTCACCCTGCCTATGACTATGTTCTCAAATGTTCACATACCTTTAACCTGCTTGATGCGCGCGGTGCCGTATCTGTTACTGAGCGCGCAGGCTATATCGCTCGTATCCGTAACTTGGCCCGTGTCGTAGCCAAAACCTTTGTTGCAGAACGCAAACGCCTAGGCTACCCACTTTTGGATGAAGCAACACGAGCTAAACTCCTAGCAGAAGAGGAAGAATAACGATTGGTAAAAAGTACTAACGATAATCAAATTATTCCATTTGTTTTAAAATTAGAGGTAGAGAAGTGGAAGAATTTTGATTTAAAAGAGGATAACTTAGCTAAAGTCCTTTTTTGTGAAAAGAAATTAAATATAAATTTTAAAAAAATTGGTTTCGAATTTGAAAAACAACCTGATATGGAATTTAATGTAAAATGTAAGCAAACTGAAAATATTCAAAAAATAGGCACGTATTATTTTGATATTACAACAACAAATTATCAAAAAGATTACAATGAATTTTTCATTCAATTATATTTTAAAATATCTGGGAAAATCGATAATCTTATTCAAGAGCTAGAAGATTCACTAAAAGAGATTATCACAGAAAACTTAGAGAATAAGTATCTACTTTTTTCATGTGATAATCAGAGTCGTCCTTCTGGACCTATAAAAATTATATCAGTTTCGATAAAATAAGAATAAGTAAAGGAAAAAACATGACAAAAAACTTATTAGTAGAACTCGGTCTTGAAGAGTTACCAGCCTACGTAGTAACTCCAAGCGAAAAACAACTAGGTGAAAAAATGGCAGCCTTCCTCAAGGAAAACCGCCTGTCTTTTGAAGCCATTCAAACCTTCTCAACACCACGTCGTTTGGCTGTTCGTGTGACTGGTCTTGCAGACAAACAGTCTGATTTGACAGAAGATTTCAAGGGACCAGCAAAGAAAATCGCCTTGGATAGTGATGGAAACTTCACCAAAGCAGCTCAAGGATTTGTCCGTGGAAAAGGCTTGACAGTTGAAGATATCGAATTCCGTGAAATCAAGGGTGAAGAATATGTCTATGTTACCAAGGAAGAAGTGGGCCAACCAGTTGAAGCCATTGTTCCAGGTGTAGTAGACGTCTTGAAGTCACTGACATTCCCTGTCAGCATGCACTGGGCTAACAACACTTTTGAATACATCCGCCCTGTACACACTTTGACAGTTCTTTTAGATGAAGAAGAGTTTGATTTGGATTTCCTTGATATCAAGGGCGGTCGTGTAAGTCGTGGCCATCGTTTCTTGGGACAAGAAACCAAGATTCAGTCAGCATTGAGCTACGAAGAAGATCTTCGTAAGCAGTTTGTAATCGCGGATCCTCGTGAACGTGAGCAAATGATTGTTGACCAAATAAAAGCAATCGAAGCTGAGCATGGTGTACGTATCGAAATTGATGCTGATTTGCTCAATGAAGTCTTGAACTTGGTTGAATACCCAACTGCCTTTATGGGAAGTTTTGATTCCAAATACCTTGAAGTTCCAGAAGAAGTTTTGGTGACTTCGATGAAGGAACACCAACGCTACTTCGTTGTCCGAGATCAAGATGGAAAACTCTTACCAAACTTTATTTCTGTTCGTAACGGAAACGCAGAGCATTTGGAAAATGTTATCAAGGGTAATGAAAAAGTCTTAGTTGCTCGTTTGGAAGACGGTGAATTCTTCTGGCGTGAAGACCAAAAATTGATGATTTCTGAACTTGTTGAAAAATTGAACCATGTGACCTTCCACGAAAAGATTGGTTCCCTTCGTGAACACATGATTCGTACAGGGCAGATTGCCATTCTCTTGGCAGAAAAAGCTGGTTTGTCAGTGGATGAAACAGTTGACCTAGCGCGTGCAGCAGCCATTTACAAGTTTGACTTGTTGACGGGTATGGTTGGTGAATTTGACGAACTCCAAGGAATTATGGGAGAGAAATATGCTCTTCTTGCTGGAGAAACTCCAGCGGTGGCAGCTGCTATTCGTGAACACTACATGCCGACAGCTGCTGAAGGCGAACTTCCAGAGAGCAAGGTAGGAGCCATTCTAGCCATTGCAGACAAATTGGATACAATTTTGAGTTTCTTCTCAGTAGGTTTGATTCCATCAGGTTCTAACGACCCTTATGCCCTTCGTCGTGCGACGCAAGGTGTGGTTCGTATCTTGGATGCTTTTGGTTGGCACATTGCTATGGATGAGTTGATTGATAGCCTTTACAGTTTGAAATTTGACAGCTTGACTTATGAAAATAAGGCAGAGGTTATGGACTTTATCAAGGCTCGTGTCGATAAGATGATGGGTTCTACTCCAAAAGATATCAAGGAAGCAGTTCTTGCAAGTTCAAACTTTGTTGTGGCGGATATGCTAGAAGCAGCAAGTGCTCTTGTCGAAGCAAGCAAGAAAGAAGATTTCAAATCGTCTGTCGAATCCCTCTCACGTGCTTTCAACTTGGCTGAAAAAGCCGAAGGAACTGATACTGTTGATCCTGCTCTCTTTGAGAATGAAGAAGAGAAAGCCTTGGCAGAAGCAGTAGAATCATTAGTTTTATCAGGAACTGCAAGCCAACAATTAGAACAACTCTTTGCGCTTAGCCCAGTAATTGATGCTTTCTTTGAAAATACCATGGTAATGGCTGAAGATCAGACTGTTCGACAAAATCGTTTGGCAATCTTGTCGCAATTAACCAAGAAAGCAGCTAAACTTGCACGTTTCAACCAAATTAATACCAAATAAACTCAGTCAAACGAACTGTATCTTATCACAAAGGAGAAGAAATGGATCCGAAAAAAATCGCTCGTATCAATGAACTTGCCAAAAAGAAAAAGACAGAAGGCTTAACTTCTGCTGAAAAAGTGGAACAAGCTAAACTTCGTGAGGAGTACATCGAAGGCTATCGTCGTTCTGTTCGTCACCACATCGAGGGAATCAAAATTGTGGATGAGGAAGGCAATGACGTTACACCAGAAAAACTACGTCAAGTACAACGTGAAAAAGGTTTGCACGGCCGTAGTTTAGATGATCCTAACTCATAAAATGAAAGGGGCTTGTAGATGATTTACAAGCCCCTTTTCTGTTGTAATAAAAAAAGGAGCCATTTGGCTCCTTTTTGGTTTCTTAGTTACTTGCGCCAGATGTAGCGTCAGCGTCACCACCGTGGCCTCCAGCATCACCTGAATCAGAAGCGCCAGAAGTAGCATCGGCGTCTCCATGACCTCCAGCTGCAGGAGCAAATGGTCCGCTACCACCTACCAAACGTTGACCAGTCTCTTTTAGGTACCAGTCAAGCCATGGTTGGAAGTTAAAGACTATTTCATTGATACCAGCGTATGATCCATCAGGATAGTACATTGCTTGGTAGTTGTGTGTGTTGATGACACCTGCAGGAGAACCTGGAACGATCGTACGGACGTATTCTTGGTTTCCGTTGCGAAGTGTTCCGATAACCCACTCTACGTTCTTCATACGTGCTGGTGGAAGAGAACCATGAACAGTCGACATACGGCTACCTGATTGAGGTGGTACACGTTTAGCAAACATGGTGTCTGGATCTTGGTGAGCGTTGTTGTAGTATAGGAATTGGTTGTTGTCGTCAGCGTATGTCAATTCAAATGGCATAGCTTTCAAGAACATATCAATTTGATTAACTGTCAAGATACCGTGGTCCAATTTGACATAGGTATCACCAGAAACAGCGCCAGTGATTGCTGCAACTTTTTCTACCCATTCTGGATCGTCAGGATCAACTTCAGTAATGGTTGTAGCAATTGGTTTTCCACAATCCAAGTCTTCTGGTTCGATTGGTTTTGGTTTTTTCAATTTCGAAACGACTCCTACGTATTTTACAAAGTTATCTAAGCAAGTTTCAAGGAATTTAACAGTTCCTTCGTTGGTGATATTTCCGTTGTTATCAAAAGCTTCCTTAGCTTTACCAAGAAGGAATTCGTTACCTGGGAGTGTGTAGGCATTGACACCTGGAGCGTCAAGGATCTTACGAAGGTGAACTTGGGCACGTGAAGTTCCTTGGTCGTAGTATGATGCTCCCACAATCATAACAGGCTTGTTTTCAAATGGATGAACTTCGTATGAAAGCCATTCAAGTACAGATTTGAGGGAAGCTGAGATAGTGTGGTTGTGCTCAGGAGTAGCGATAATGACACCATCAGCACGTGTAATCTTGTTATACAAGAAACGCAATTGGAAGCTTTCGTCCCATTTTTCGTCTTGGTTAAACATTGGAACTTCGTCGATTTCAAGGACTTCTAATTCAAATTTGAATTTGAAATTGCGACGGATAAATTCCAAGAGTTTGCGGTTATATGATTGATCGTAGTTTGATCCAACAAGTCCAACAAATTTCATTCTTTCGGTCTCCTATCTTACAAATTTTCCCAGTCAAATTCTTCTGCATCTTTGCGAAGCAATTCTTGTGCATTGCGCAATTTCTCAGTAATTTTCACGAAGATACGGAAGTCATCAAAGATGGCATCCAATTTCTTGATGACGTCAAGGTCAACCAAGTCACCACTTGGGTTAAATGCTTGAAGAGAGTGTGAGAGCAAGAATTCATCTGGAAGAACATTTGCCTTGATTTCAGGAGCATTCAAAATTTGACGAAGTTGCAATTGGGCACGAGATGAACCAAGTGTACCATAGGAAGCACCAGTGATCATGATTGGTTTGTTCAAAAGTGGGTAGATACCGTAAGATAGCCAAGCAAGAGCGCTCATCAATACCGCAGGGATAGAGTGGTCGTACTCAGGAGTACCGATAATCACACCATCAGCCTCTTCAATTTTAGCTGCAATCTCAAGAATTTCAGCTGGAAGTTGCTTATCTGCTGGTTTGTTGAAAACAGGGATATCCTTGATTTCAACGAGTTCAATTTCAGCTTTATCAGCAAAGTGTTTTTGCATGTATTGGAGCAATTGGCGGTTTGTAGAACGTTTAGAGTTCGTTCCAACAATGGCAATAAGTTTTAGCATGAGATTTCCTTTCTCTTTTTACATAATACAATTTTGAAGGCCTGAAGAACAAGCAAGGCGTCCCTCTTTGTCAATGAGGATGGCTTCAATACCATCTATACTTTCGACTTGCCAGAGGATAGAAGCGCTTCGTTCTCCGAAAAGGCGCGTTGTCCAAATCTCACCATCAACGGATTTATCAGAGACAATCGTTAGGCTAGCAAGATCGGTTTCGACAGGGAATCCTGTCTCACTATCAAAGATATGGTGATAGTCTTTTCCATCTACTGTCAGGTGGCGTTCATAGATACCTGAAGTGACAACGGATTTGTTAGAAGCAGGAATGGTTAGGAGATGATTACCACGAGGATTTCGCGGATCTTGAATCCCAATCTGCCAGGCTTTCCCTTCTTTGGCTTGGTTATTCCCGATGGTGAGGATATTTCCTCCGAGATTGATCAAGGCAGAGGTGACACCGTGTTCTTTCAAATACTGGGCAACCTTATCTGCACTATAGCCCTTGGCTAAACAACCTAAATCAAGCTTCATTCCTTTCTTCTCTAAAAAGACAGTAGAGCTAGTCGGATCCAACTTGATAAAATGCGGGTCAACTAGAGATAAGACAGCTTCGATTTCTTTAGAGTCTGGAAGCCGTGCATCTGCAAATCCGATTCGCCAGATTTGAATCAAGGGGCCAATGCTGATGTTTAGATGGCTAGATGGTGCTAGGCTATGCTCAAGTCCAAGAGCAATCAGTTCAAATAGGTCAGGATGAACCTTAACAGGTGTGATTCCAGCCTGGTAGTTGATTTCCATCAGTTCGGATTCTTGACTGTTGGCGTTAAAACGGTATTCGAGTTCCTTGAGCAAATCAAAGGCTCCTTGAAGTAGGCAATCAGCCTGTTCATCTACTAATGAAATCGTGATAGTTGTTCCCATTAGCCGTTCAGAACGTGAATGAAGAGGCAAGCTACCAGCTCCTTTCTCTTTATAGGAAGTCATTCAATATAAGGTCGTTAAAGAAAAATTAAACCCCTTACATTTTCTTTCCATGTATCTAGCATATCATAAAGTCAGCGTTTTCACAAATGAATTTTGACAAAAAGTCAAGAAATATGCTCAAAATTAATATGAAAACGATAGAAAAATTGGATTTATCAATGTTAAGTGTATTTTTTTCTGAAAAAAAGAGAATTCTGAGCAAATGCCTTGTAAACGCTAACAGTAAATGATATACTAGAAAGGTAAATCAAAAATTAAAGGTAGGAATTTTTCTATGAGTAAAATCGTTGTAGTTGGTGCTAACCACGCTGGTACAGCTTGTATTAATACCATGTTGGACAACTTCGGACATGAGAACGAAATCGTAGTATTTGATCAAAACTCAAATATTTCATTCCTTGGTTGTGGAATGGCGCTTTGGATCGGGGAACAAATTGACGGCCCAGAAGGTCTCTTCTACTCTGATAAAGAAAAATTGGAAGCAAAAGGTGCTAAAGTTTACATGAACTCACCAGTTCTTTCAATTGACTACGATAACAAAGTTGTGACTGCAGAAGTTGAAGGAAAAGAGCACAAAGAGTCTTATGATAAATTGATCTTTGCAACTGGTTCAACTCCAATCTTGCCTCCAATCGAAGGTGTTGAAATCGTTAAGGGCAACCGCGAATTCAAAGCGACTCTTGAAAATGTACAATTTGTTAAATTGTACCAAAACGCTGAAGAAGTTATTGAAAAACTTGAAGACAAGAGCAAACACCTTGAGCGCATTGCCGTTGTTGGTGGTGGTTACATCGGTGTAGAACTTGCCGAAGCCTTTGAGCGACTTGGAAAAGAAGTGGTGCTTGTCGATATCGTAGACACAGTCTTGAACGGCTACTATGACAAAGACTTCACTCAAATGATGGCGAAGAACTTGGAAGACCACAACATCCGCTTGGCTCTTGGTCAAACAGTTAAAGCCATCCAAGGTGATGGAAAAGTTGAACGCTTGGTAACAGACAAAGAAACATTTGATGTAGATATGGTAGTTCTTGCTGTTGGTTTCCGTCCAAACACAGCTCTTGCTGACGGTAAGATTGAACTCTTCCGTAACGGTGCCTTCCTTGTAGATAAGAAACAAGAAACATCTATCCCAGGTGTATACGCTGTTGGTGACTGTGCAACTGTTTATGACAATGCTCGTAAAGATACAAGCTACATCGCTCTTGCTTCTAACGCTGTACGTACTGGTATCGTTGGTGCTTATAACGCTTGTGGTCATGAATTGGAAGGAATCGGAGTTCAAGGATCAAACGGTATCTCTATCTACGGTCTTCACATGGTTTCGACTGGTTTGACTCTTGAAAAAGCCAAAGCTGCTGGCTATAATGCAACTGAAACTGGATTTAACGATCTTCAAAAACCAGAATTTATCAAACATGACAACCACGAAGTTGCCATCAAGATTGTCTTTGACAAAGACAGCCGCGAAATCCTTGGTGCACAAATGGTTTCACATGATGCTGCTATCAGTATGGGAATCCACATGTTCTCACTTGCTATCCAAGAGCATGTAACCATTGATAAATTGGCTTTGACAGACCTATTCTTCTTGCCACATTTCAACAAACCATACAACTACATTACAATGGCTGCACTTACAGCTGAAAAATAAAAATTGACGAGCTATCTGGCCTTGGGTTAAGGTCAGATAGTTTTTTAGTTATACTCTTCGAAAATCAAATTCAAACCACGTCAGCTTCGCCTTACCGTACTCAAGTACAGCCTGCGGCTAGCTTCCTAGTTTGCTCTTTGATTTTCATTGAGTATCAATCTGTACCCATACAATTATCCTTTTTTTATCTTGTACTTCATTCTAATCTGGCTTAAAATGAAATGGTAGCTACCAATACAAATGATGAGGATTAAGAAATGACTGAAAATCGTTATGAACTAAATAAAAACTTGGCACAGATGCTCAAAGGTGGGGTTATCATGGACGTTCAGAACCCTGAACAGGCTCGTATCGCAGAGGCTGCTGGTGCGGCAGCTGTTATGGCCTTGGAGCGAATTCCAGCTGATATTCGTGCAGCTGGTGGGGTTTCCCGTATGAGTGATCCAAAGATGATTAAGGAAATCCAAGAAGCGGTCAGCATTCCAGTGATGGCCAAGGTTAGAATCGGGCATTTTGTAGAAGCTCAGATTTTAGAGGCTATTGAGATTGACTATATCGATGAGAGTGAAGTGCTTTCTCCAGCTGATGACCGTTTCCATGTGGACAAGAAAGAATTCCAAGTTCCTTTTGTCTGTGGAGCTAAGGATTTGGGTGAAGCCTTGCGTCGTATCGCTGAAGGAGCTTCTATGATTCGGACAAAAGGAGAACCGGGTACAGGTGACATCGTTCAAGCCGTTCGCCATATGCGTATGATGAATCAGGAAATTCGCCGCATTCAAAATCTACGCGAAGATGAACTTTATGTGGCTGCCAAGGACTTGCAAGTCCCTGTAGAATTGGTCCAATACGTCCATGAACACGGAAAATTACCAGTTGTCAACTTTGCAGCCGGAGGTGTGGCAACACCTGCAGATGCTGCGCTGATGATGCAATTGGGAGCAGAGGGTGTCTTTGTCGGTTCAGGTATTTTCAAATCAGGAGACCCTGTTAAACGAGCAAGTGCTATTGTTAAAGCCGTAACCAACTACCAAAATCCTCAAATTTTGGCTCAAATCTCTGAAGACCTAGGGGAAGCCATGGTTGGAATCAATGAGAATGAAATCCAAATTCTCATGGCTGAGCGAGGAAAATAGATGAAAATCGGAATATTAGCCTTGCAGGGAGCCTTTGAAGAGCATGCAAAAGTGCTAGATAAACTAGGAGTCTCTAGTGTCCAAATCAGAAATTTAGATGATTTTCAACAACATCAGAGTGAGTTGGTGGGTTTGATATTACCTGGCGGTGAGTCTACAACCATGGGCAAGCTCTTGCGCGACCAGAACATGCTGCTTCCCATCCGAGAAGCCATTCTCTCTGGCTTACCAGTCTTTGGAACCTGCGCGGGCTTAATCTTGCTGGCTAAGGAAATCACTTCTCAGGAAGAAAGTCATCTTGGAACCATGGATATAGTGGTTGAGCGCAATGCTTATGGACGCCAACTAGGAAGCTTCTATACAGAGGCAGAATGTAAGGGAGTTGGCCAGATTCCCATGACCTTTATCCGTGGACCGATTATCAGCAGTGTTGGAGAGGGTGTAGAAATTCTAGCAACAGTTGATGATCAAATCGTTGCAGCTCAAGAACAGAATATGCTGGTAACTTCTTTTCATCCAGAATTGACAGATGATGCTCGCTTGCACCAGTATTTTATCAATATGTGTAAAGAAAAAGTTGAGAAAAGATTCTCAACTTTTTTACATGTAATAAACAATCGCGATATATTGAAGTGCAGATGCTGCTAGGATAAAGAGATGCCAAATCATGTGGAAATAAGGTTTTTTCTTAGCGTAAAATCCAGCTCCAACTGTATAACAGAGTCCGCCAGTTACCATGAGACTC